>CAZKJA010000338.1:0-4258 GCA_964552925.1 uncultured Treponemataceae bacterium | reverse complement strand
TTCGCCGCTGGTCCGATACGTCCAGGATCGCAGGGTAGGCCTCTTTCCCGCCCGGCCGAACTTATATCCGTCCATGCCGGCATCGAATGCGGGACTCTCGCCTCCAAGCGCGCGGGCCTCCGGGCCGTTTCGATCGGGCCGAACGTCGTCGGGGTCCATACGACGAAGGAACGTGCCGAGCTGGCCTCGATCGGGCGGGTCTACGCCTGGCTCGAGGCTATCCTTGGCCAGGCCGCGGCCTTGAGCCGCTACGAGGCACCATGATTATGGAAGAAGCCGCCTCCCTCTCCCCCACCCGGATGTCCGAGGATATCCGGCAGTTGGCGGGCTTGTACGAACGGGTCCACCCGCTTCCGATGGACACCTTCCCGGTCGAGAGTCCCGTCCCGAGTCTCGAACGCCTGGCGGACGATCTCCGTTCCCCCCTGCCCACGCTGGACTTCTATCGGCGGCTCGCCCCGATCGTCAACGGTACCGGAGACGAGCACACCCACCTCCTGCTGCCGGCCGGGGAGCTGGCCGCCTACGCGGAACGGGGCGGAACGTTCTTTCCGCTCGACGTGACGATTGTCGGCGGCCGCGCCTACCTGTCGGCCCCGCTCGACGGGCGGGAGCCGGCTCCGCCGCTGGGCGCGGAACTGCTCGCGATCGACGGGCGCCCCGCCGCGGAGGCGATCCGGGTCCTCAGAGGCTTCTTCTCGGGTACCGGCGACAGGCAGCGGGATTTCTTCGTCTCGACATCGTTCCCCGAGGCCTACTACCTGGGCTTCGGCCCGGCCGACTCGTACGCGATCGCATTCAGGCGCCGGGGCGAGGCGGCCACCGAGACGGCGACCCTTCCCGGCGCGCGGATCGCCGGGGAACGGCACGAGACTGCCTTCCCCGTCCTCAACGAATCCCCGCTGCGCTTCCGTACCGACAACGGGTACCGCCGACTCGGCGACCGCACGATGGCGCTCGAGTTCAGGGCCTTCGAGAACCCGCGCGGCCGCTTCGACGCCCTGCTCGACGAGATGTTCGAGGCGGCCAGGATCGAGCGCCGTGACGCGCTCATCGTCGACCTGCGCCGCAACATCGGGGGGAATTCCTTCGTCGCCCGCTCGCTCCTGTCCCGCCTGGCCGCGGACGAGTACGTCCTGCTCGAATCGTCCGACCTGAGGGCCAGCGAGGAACTCAAGCGCCATTTCCTGAGCTTCATGCCCGCCCCGTTGCGCGCGCTGGGGGTCCAGCGCTTCCATCCATGGACGCGCGGGCTGTGGGCGGCGCGCGCGGGCGAGTCGGTCTCGATAGCGTTCAAGCCCGTTCGCCCCCGGGCCGGCGGGAGGGGACGCTTCGGCGGCGCCGTCTTCTTCCTGGCCGGCCCCGGCGATTACTCCAGCTCGGCGATCCTCCTGGGCGCGGTCAAGCGCTACGGCCTGGCGACCATCGTCGGCGAGCCGAGCGGCGGCTTCCCGACCCACTACGGCAACTGCACGAGGCACGCCTTGAACCATTCCGGGTTGGAGGCCCTGATTCCGGCTGCGGTCAACCACGGCCTCGGGACCGGGCCGGTCATCCCCGATCACGAGGCCTTCGACACGCCCGACGATATCGCCGAGCAACGGGACGCCGCGATGTCGCGGGCGCTCGAGTTGATCGCAATGGGCGTCGAGAGCGGGGTTCCCGGCGCCATGCGCTGAAACCGTTCCGATGCGTCCGCGGGGCCGTTCCCCGGATTGACAAAGCGATCCGTTCTGGCCCATCTGTACTGTCGATGCGCTTGACGACCAGGCTCCTCATCTTGATGTTCCTCAGCGTGCTCGTGCCCATACTCGGCCTCTCCTGGTTCCTCAAGCAGGAGATAAGCGAAAACATCCTGATGGAAAAACGCGACAAGCTGTTCGGGCTTGCGAGGCAGCTCGACACGGCGCTGGAGGGGAGCTTCGACGATATCCTGGCCGAGGAGGGCGCCGCCTCGGCCGATCGGGAGACGAAGATAGCGGTGCTCAATTCCAGACTTCGGCGTATCACCGATTTCGTCGCTTCGGGCAACGAAGGGGTCGGCGTCGGCTACTACGGCAAAGAACTGGACGCGGTGCTGACCTACGGGCCGAGCGAGCAGTTCCAGTACACTGTGGGCCAATCGATCTTCGTGGGCCACAAGGGCTACGAGGTGATGGCGTCCGGCAAGCCGATGGTGCAGAACGGCTCGCTCGTCCGCGGGGACATCATGAACTGCATGTGGCCAATCATCCGTGACGGCGAGGTAATCGGCTACATCTGGTCGAACGAGACCCTCGACATGATAGGCAAGCAACTGGAGCCGATCATACGCCGCGTCTTCGTGATCCTGGCGCTCATATTCTTCCTGATCTACGTCAGCCTTACGATCACGATGAAAGGGCTTTTCGACAAGGTTTCCCTTATCAAGAACGGCATCGAGGTATTGTTCCATTCGCCCCAATACCGGATCCCACAGGTGACGGGCGAACTGTCGAGCATCGTCACCACCATAAACGACCTCGTCGATACCACGAACCTCGCCAAGTGCTACAACAAAAACATCCTCGAGAGCGTCATGAACGGCGTACTCGCCATTTCATCAACCGGCGCGATCACGCGGGCGAACAAGGCGTTTTTCGAGATGTTCCCCGAATTCGGCGAAGGCTTCATCGACTCCGATTACCGGGACGCGCTCGCGCCGGAGATTGTCGGATTGGTCGAGAGGGAGCTCGATGGAGGCGCCGGAGGAGCGGGGGTGGAACTCGAGTATGGCGGGAAAACCATGGAAATCTACGGCAACCCGATGTTCGACGAAGCCGGCGTCAGGATGGGAACCGTCTTCGTGTTCAGGGACGTCACAATAATGAGGCGATACGAACGCGAGATACACGAGAAGGATCGTGCCGCCCTGCTCGGCGAGATGGCGCTGGCGGTCGTGCACGAGGTAAGAAACCCTATGACGTCGGTGAAGGGCTTCACCCAGCTACTGAGCCGGCCTGGAGTCGGGGAACGAAAGCGGGCCGAGTACGTCGTCCTGATAAACGAGGAACTCGACAGGGTGAACAGGCTCCTGAACGAGATGCTCGTCTACGGGGGCAGGAGCCGGCTCGACCGGCGCTCCTGCGACGTGGCGGCGCTTGTCGCCGAGGCGGTCGCGCGGAATGATTGGTCGATCTATGGCTCGTGCCCCGTCGTGAAGGCCGATCCGTCCGGCGATTACGTCGCAAGTGTCGACGAATTCAAGCTGGGGCAGGTACTGGACAACGTCCTCAAGAACGCCTGCGAGGCGGTGACCGCCAAGGGGAGCGGCCGGATCGTCGCGCTCGTCAAGGACGGGGGAGAGACCATCACCGTGCTCGTCGTCGATTCGGGAATCGGGATCAAGTCCGAGGCCCTGCCAAGGATAGGCAACCCGTTGTTCTCGACCAAGAAACTGGGCAACGGCTTCGGCATAGCGATATCGAGGAAGATAGTCGAGGCGCACGGCGGCAGCCTCCTCATCGATTCGGTCGAGGGCGTATATACCAGGGTGAGCCTTTCCTTACCGAGGGAGAGACGGTTGGAGCGGGAGACGACGTGATAAAAAAAATACTTGTTTGCGACGACGAGGCCAACGTGCGGACCTTCCTCAGGGACCTGCTGACGCTCGAGGGCTTCGCGGTCGTCGAGGCCGACAGCGGCAAGGCGGCCATTGACTCGGTCTCCGGCGACAGGCCGGACCTGTGCATCCTCGACCTGATGCTGCCCGACGCCAGCGGCGTCGAGCTCCTGCCCAGGCTCAAGGAACAGAGCCCGATGATGGCCGTCATCGTCATCACCGCGCTTGGAACCGTCGACAACGCGGTGCTCTCGATGAAGGCCGGCGCGTACGATTTCATCACCAAACCGTTCGACGTCGATACCATCCTGATATCGGTGAGGCGCGCCCTCGATTTCGTCTCGGTCAGCAAGGAGAATACGGTCCTGTGGAACCTCCACAAGAACAGGATCTACTTCGAGGATTTCATAGGCGAGTGCCCAGCGGTGCAGAAAATCAAGGCGCTCATACCCAAGCTCGTCTTCGCCGATGTGCCGATACTGATCACCGGCGAGACCGGCACCGGGAAGAACGTCCTCGCGAAGCAGATACACTTCACGCTGTCCGGGGCACAGGCGCCGCTCGTATACACCAACTGCTCGAGCATACCCGCTTCGCTGTTCGAGTCGGAGCTCTTCGGCCACGAGAAGGGCAGCTTTACCGGCGCGGCAGCCCAGAAAAAAGGGCGCGTCGAGCTGG
>CAZKJA010000337.1:0-4259 GCA_964552925.1 uncultured Treponemataceae bacterium | reverse complement strand
CGTTGCCGGGATGAAAACCCGGTGTCCTAACCACTAGACGAAGGGGACAGAATCAATAAAAGACCCTTGCGGGCAGGCGAACGATAGCAATAAACCCAGGTTCATGTCAATCACCGCGCTTGAAACATGAACATAATTGCAGTAACTTACAAGCAATATATTCCCAGGAGGAAGCATGAGAATCAAAAGTTTGATTATCGCGATCGTAATTATCGTCGCCATCGCAGTGCCAATGACGTTTGCGACCGGCGTGGGCGCCGCGTTCGGATTACCTCTCGGCGAAGGTTTGCCCGGCTCGAATGTCATGTTGTCGCTGCGGGTCTCCCAGATCCCGTTTCTTATGGGTTTGGGATTCAGCATAGGCGAAACGCAATCTTCCTTTGGTTTGACCGGCGACTGGTGGATGGCAAAGGGAAACCTGTTCTCGTTCATCAACTACTACCTGGGACCTGGTTTCTATGTAGGGTACCGGAGTGAGCTTTTCCTCGGAGGCCGCTTGCCGATCGGCATAAATGTTTACCCGATAAAGAACCTGGAACTTTTTCTGGAGATAGCTCCTACCCTTGCGGTGGGAATCGGTGAGGTTGTCACCTTCCCCGTTTTCGGCGTTCAGAGCGCCTTGGGCGTGCGGTTCTGGTTCTAGCGTACAAATAGTAGAATTTGAAAGTGGCCGCTCCTGCAATGCCGGGGCGGTTTTTTAATTCCAATTGTACTTGATTATATATATAGAATACACTATATTATATGTATTGACTAACAGCAGCTGATATACCATGTCACCTGCCAACGAACATAATCGGAGGAATACAATGGCCGAGCATTTATCCCTTGAAACCTTCAAGGAACGGATTTTCGATTACGAGAACGAAAAAGAGTGGAAGTATCGCGGCGAATTGCCTGCGATAATTGATTTCTATGCCGATTGGTGTTCTCCCTGCAAGATGGTAGCGCCCATCCTTGAAAAACTATCCAAGAAGTATGACGGGAAACTCCATGTATACAAAGTAAACACCGAGCAGGAACAGGAACTAGCGGGTATGTTCGGCGTTCAAAGCATCCCTACCTTGCTGTTCATTCCCAAGGATGGTCAACCCCGAGTTTCGATGGGGGCGATGCCGGAAAGGGAATTCGAGAGGCTCATATCCGATATCCTCATGGTTCCCGCGGAAGCTTGATGGAAAACGGTAGGTGGATCGTCTCGGTCTTACCTACGGCCTCCGCGACAGCCTCTCCAAAACCAAGTTTCAGGAACGTTTCGCGCTCTGCCTCGAAATCAGCTTTTATTAGTGGATGTTTAGCCGCGAACAGGACGCAACAATCCTCGAAGGGTTGTATCGATACATCGTAGGTCCCGAGGCTCCGCGCAATTTTGATTGTTTCTTCCTTGTCAGTACCTACCAGCGGCCGAAGGATAGGGTAATCGGTATACGAACCGGTGAAACGCATGTTCTCCGCCGTCTGACTGGCGACCTGGCCCAGGCTCTCGCCCGTAATTATCGCTTTGAGTCCTCTCGTGCGCGCCAGGCTGTCGGCGGCTATCATCATGCAGGCCCTGAGGTATAAAGTCGATTTCTCCGGCGGGGCTTCCTTTTTTATCCTTAGCTGGACTTCGGTGATATTGACGGTATGGAGCGTCAACCCGCCGGAATACGAGGCGAGTATCGTCCCGAGCTCGCGGACCTTCTCCCAGGCTTCCTTCGAAGTATACGGGTACGAGGTGAAATGCAACGCTTCCAGAGCCAGGCCCCGGCACAGCATCCTGAAGCCCGCCACGGGGGAATCTATGCCGCCGGACAGCAACAACAAGCCTTTGCCGCCCGATCCGACCGGCAATCCGCGGACGCCGGAAATCCCGTCGCAATATACGTACGCTTTTTCGCGGATCTCAACGTTCACTGTGGTATCGGGCTCATGAACGTCTACCCGTAACAGGGGAAATTTCTCCAGTATGCGGCCACCAAGAGCTTTCGCGATGGCGTAGGAATCCAGCGGGAAACTTTTGTCGGATCTTCGGGCTTCCACTTTAAAGGTCCTGGCTCCCGCGGATAGTGGCAACTCGAGCGCTTCGAAGGCGGCAGACTCTACACGCGCCATATTCTTGGGCACGCGAAAAGCCTTGGCCCACGCGTTCACGCCTGGCATCCGGGATAGAACGTACTCGGCGGCCTTTGCGTCGCGAGCCGGCAGCAGCAGGTAATACCTGCCTTCCTTCGCGTGGAGGGCGCTGTGGATCCCGGAGAGGCGGCGCTTGATATCCACTTTCAGGATGCCCTCGAACAGTGCCTTGTTGCCTTCCTTGAGTTTGATTTCGCCTGTTTTGATAAGGTACAGCGTGTCGAGTTCAGAGTCGTTCTCGGCGTTCACGTCTTGTACTTCCGGTATGCGCCCTCGGCGCGCTCGAGAAATGCGTAAATGTCTTCCGCCGTACTCCCGCGGCCGGTCGACACCCGGATCGAGGCAAACGAAAGATCATGCTCCAAGCCCATCGCATCGAGCACCCGGCGCCCTTTTGCGCCGCCCGAGCAGGCCGACCCTGTCGATACCTGGATGCCCCCATCGTCGAGTATCCTCGCCATAGTCTCGCCGCCCAGGCCCGGAAAGGCGACGCTCGCTATATAGGGGCTGTACCGGCTGTCGCCTGGAACCCTGGAAAGCGGGATCACGACGGCTCCGCTTATGGCGTGCACGCCTGCGAAAAGGATGTTCTCGAGACGGAGGGCTTCTTCGCGCCTTGTTTCCATGGATGCCAGCGACAACTCCGCGGCCTTCGCCAATGCCCACGCCCCGGCGGTATTCTGCGTTCCTGGCCTGATGCCATGCTCCTGACCGCCACCGCGCACGATTGCCTGCAGATTCTTGCGCAGGTATAGAGCGCCGATTCCGCGGGGACCTCCTAGCTTGTGGGCGCTGAAAGCGGCTCCGTCGATGCCCATTCCATAGGCATCGAATGGAACCTTGCCCAGCGCTTGCACGGCGTCGCAATGGAAAAACGGTTTACGGCCAAAATCCTCCGTGGCACGATGGATGGCCCCTGCGATCTCCCGGATCGGCTGTATCGCGCCGGTTTCATTGTTGACCGCCATGACGGAGACGAGCACGGTGTCCTGGCGGATTGCGTCCGCTATTGCCATGGGGTCGACTATCCCGTCGGCGCCGGGCCGGACCCGGTACACTTTGATACCGGCGGCTCCCTCGAGGAAGCGGGCCTGTTCATCGACCGCGGGGTGCTCGATCGCGCTGATGACAATCGACACGCCTGCTTTCAAGCCGAAGCTTGAAAGCAGGGCTATCGTATCCGCCTCGGTACCGCCGGAAGTGAAATTGGTGTGTTCGGGTTTGGCCCCTATCGAAGCGGCCAGGCTGGTCCTGGCTGCTTCCAGCACATCGAGCGCAGCCCTACCGGAGGCATGCCGGCTCGAAGGATTGCCGAAGGCCGAGGACGACAGATCTGCCGAGGCTCTGACAATCTCGGGAAACGGGGGGGCGCTTGCCGCCCAGTCGAGGTAATGCGTTGACATCCGGCCAATACTACCGCGAGCCCGCGCAGAGACGCAAGCTCGCCCCGTCTACCGGGAGAAGCGCCGATCGGGTATGCCGCCGGGAATCCCACCGCGTGCAGAGAATCCCGCTTTCAGGAACAGGGCGCAGTAGCAATGTCCGAATTCGGCGATATCCGCCTTGGCGTACGAGCACGGGCACAGGAGCTCGGCATCGGCCTCGCGCGAACCTTCCGTGTCGCGGCAGGGGCACAGGTAATACCCGTATCGGTTCCAGTTCACGGTCAAGCCTTCGAGAAGGCTGTCGGTGAATTCAGCGTCAGGGTTGAGTTCCCACGCCTGCTTTGACGTGACCATTTCGGCGAACTTCCTGGTATCCCGCAAGGATTTTTGCGTAAGGCTCATAGGCCGAGGGTCCGTTTCCAGTCGACCTCTATGAAGCCTACAAGGTGGTCCGATTCCCCGACAGTCGCGAACGGAAACGCTATATCAGCCTTGTACCTCTCCTTGAGCTCCTTTTTAAGCTCTGTCTTTGTCTCCAGGGGAATCTGGTCTATGAGGATGTAACGATACGCGAAGTCGTGTTCATCGAGAAACCTCATCGCCCGTTTGCAGAAGCCGCATGTCGAGAGGGCGAATACTGTGATTGGCGGTTCTGTTTTCGCGCCGGCGATGGGAGTATATGCAAGTGTTTCGAGCATCGATCGGTTCTCCTTGGCTGATAATGTAGACACGCCCGGCACTTTTGGCAACCGCTTCAAG
>CAZKJA010000336.1:0-4292 GCA_964552925.1 uncultured Treponemataceae bacterium | reverse complement strand
AACACGGGAAGCCGCATGGCCCCGAAGCCGAGGGCGGATACTTTGATTCCGGGAATCTTTGGAAAGGTTCGGTAGTGCATGGCTCCGATTATACAGTGTATCGGAAAATTTGTGCCACGGCTCCGGTTGAGGTTTCGCGCTTCGATGAACTACACAATCCTCAGACGAGATTCTCCCCCGCAAGCAAGGCCAGGTTTGCCGCGAGAGCGTCGCCGGACATAAGGTCGGCGAGGGCCGCCTCGGCGTGGGCGAGCCCGAGTCCGGGGATCAGGCCCCGGCGTACTATTTCGGCGACCACGGCGACGTTCTGCATCCGCGCGTCCGGAAGGTCGTCGCGAAACACGCGGAACGCCTTGGCGCCCCTGGCCGCCGCCGCTGAACGCACGTCCTGCTCGGTCAACCCAGGGTTCTCTCCCGTCCTCACGTCGAGCGCCTGCCAGGCGGCGTCGTACCAGAGCAAGGTGCCGCCTGCCTTGAGCATGGTTCCGGCCGCGCGCAGCGCCTCGGTCCGCTCGAGCGACACGACGAGGTCGGCGCCGCCTTCGCTCACCAGCGGCGAGCGGGACCGCCCCAGGCGGAGGTGGCTCGATACCATGCCGCCGCGCTGGGCCAGTCCGTGGGTGTCGCAGCCGCGTACCGCGAGACCCGCGTGGTCTGCGGCCCTGCCCAAGAGCTCGGCCAGGAGCCCGATGCCCTGTCCGCCGACGCCGCTCATATAGATATCGAAGGTCGTGTCCATGGTGTCAGCTCCTGTTCGCGGGCGGCGCGGCCGCGCCGGATTCGGGGATGATCGCGGAGGCCGGACAGGTCTGCCTGCACGAGCCGTCGCCTATGCACAGATCCTGGCTGACCGTCACGCTGCCGTCGGCGGCACGCTGGAAGCTCGGGCAGGCGAAGGTCTCGACGCACTCGTGGTTGCGGACGCAACCGTCCTGGTCTATCCTCACCTGCCTGAGGCTCCAGCCGGGCTTGCGCCTGGCTTCCCGCGTGAACTTGAGCATGCAGGGGTGCGACGCGATTATCACCTTGAAGCCGGGTTCGTCGAGCGCCTCGCTGACCATCGCGGCAAGTTCCTTCTGCTTGTACGCGTCGATCGAGCGCACGTTCTTGACGCCGAGCCCGGCTAGAGCGGCCTCGATCGTCAGTGTCTCGGCCTCGCCGTTGAAATTCCTGCCGGTGCCAGGGTGTTCCTGGTGGCCGGTCATCGCGGTGGTGCCGTTGCGCATGACGACGAGCAGGATGCGGTGGTCGTTGTGGACCGCGTTGATTATGCCAGGCAGCCCGGCGTGGAAGAATGTCGCGTCGCCGAGGAAGCACACCACCCGGCGCGTATCGTTGAACAGCGACAATCCGGCCGCCGTCGAAGTCGAGTGACCCATCGACAGGAGCACGCGGCCCATCTGGTACGGCGGAAGGTAACCGAGCGTGTGGCAGCCGATGTCGGCGACCGTGATGTCGTCCGGCCGCAGGGCCTTCTTGATAGCGTAGAACGCCGAGCGGTGGCCGCAGCCGGGGCACATCTGCGGCTGCCTCGCGGGCGGCACCGGGGCGGTGGCCAGGCGTGAAGCCGGGAGCTCCGACTCGGCCGCCAACGCGGGCGGGAACAGGTCCGGCCAGGTTGCCGCCAGGATCGAACGGGCCTTGCCCGGGGTGCATTCGCCCATCGTCTCGTCGATGTCCAGCTTGCCGACTATGCGGCATTTGAGGCCTTCATCGTACGCGAGCGCCTTTATGTCCGTTTCGAGGATGGGGTCGAGTTCCTCGATCACCTTTACGTTCTCGTGCGCCGCCAGGAATGCGCGTATCTTGGCTCGGTCGAAGGGATAGACGGCGCCGAGCTTGAGCACGTCGGGCGCTTTCGCGCCGGGTGCCAAGCCGTCGAGCGCGTCCATCACCGACGCGAAGGGCAGGCCCGCCACTATGACGCCGCGCCTGGGGTTGCCGTTGTCGACGAGCCCGTCGAACCCGAGGGCGCTCAGGCGTTTCTCGACCGCGTCCAGCCGCTCGAGCGCGCGCCGCTTCATCGGGAATACCGTCGATGCGAGGGGGATGTAGTTTTCGGCGTCGGAGTCAAAGCGCGGGGTATCGTCGACCGCTCCGGGATTCCACGCGGCGAAGGATATCTTCTCCTTGCCGTGGCAAACGTGCGTTGTCAGCCTGAGGATTACAGCCATGCGCATCTGCCGCGCGAGCGAGGCGGCCTTCTTGAACATGTCGTAGGCTTCCTGCGCGCTCGCGGGTTCGAACAGGGGGCAGTAACTCATCCTCGCGTAGTGGCGGTTGTCCTGCTCGTTCTGGCTGGAGTTGGCGCCGGGGTCGTCGCCGAGGATGACCACCATGCCGCCTGAGATGTCCATCAGCGGGAGCTGGACGAAGCTGTCGGCGGCGACGTTGAGCCCGACGCTCTTGAAGAACACGACCGACAGCCTGCCGTTGATCGCCGCGCCGAAGGCGACCTCGGTGGCCACCTTCTCGTTGGCCGAGAACTCGAAGCGGAACGGTCGCTGCGCGGCCGGGATAGCCTTGATAGCGTCGGCTATCTCAGGCGTCGGCGAGCCGGGGTACGAGCAGACGACCCTGACGCCGGCCTCGACCATCGCCCTGACTACCGCCGTATTGCCTATGGCCAGTTCGGAAAACGCTTCCCGCCCCAGGAGCATCCGTCCCATGTCTTTCATGCGCGCATACCTCGGTAGAGAGTATTCTATCAGTAATCCTTGAGTTGTTCACCTTCGCAGACGTGGCGCGCGGCGGCCTGGGCCAGGGCCAGCAGCTCGCGCTCGCCGGGAATTACCTTGATCGGCGCTATCCATCCGCAGGATTCGGCTATCCAGTCGGACAGCGGCGGCCTCGCTAGACCGCCGGTGAGGACTATCGCGTCGACGTGGCCCTTGAGCACGGTTGCCATCGCGCCTATCTCCTTGGATATCTGGTAGGCCATCGCGCGGTACACCTCGTCGGCCTCTTTGTCCCCTGCCGCCATGCGGGCTATCACTTCGCGGGCGTCGTCGGTGCCCAGGTAGGCGAGCATGCCGCCTTTGCGGGTGAACGCGTCGGTCATCGCCTTGGCCGACGGGAACTTTCCGCTGTACGCGAGTTCGACGAGGCCGCGCAGCGGCAGTCCGCCTGTCCGTTGCGGCGAGAAGGGGCCGCCGTCCATCGCGTTGTTCACGTCGACGAGCCGGCCTTTCTTCATCGGGCCAATCGATATGCCGCCGCCTAAGTGGGCTATGACGATGTCGAAGTCCTCGATGGCGCCGCCCATGCCCTTGCACGCCTCGCGGGCGACCGAGCGCATGTTAAGCGCGTGGAGCTGGCTCTTACGCTCGAGCGACGGCCAGCCTGAATAACGCGCGAGCGGCTCGAATTGGTCGACCCCGACGGGATCGACGATGAGCGCCGGTATGCCCCGGCTGTCGGCCACCGCCTTGGCCAGCAGCGCGCCGAGGTTGCTCGCGTGGGTGCCGTAGCGGTTACCGGCGAAATCGTCGACCATCGCCTGAGTTATAGCGTAGCTGCCGGCGTCGATGGGTCGGGTGATGCCGCCGCGGCCGACGACGGCGTGGAGGGTGGGCGAGCCGGCCTCGAGGAGGAACGCGTCGATCTGGGCGGAACGGTATTCGGCCTGTTCCGCCGGTTCGGGCATTCGCGCCGCGTCGTCGCGGCCGATGGTCAGCTCCGCGTGCGAGATTTCTTCCAGCGACCATGAATCGTCGCCCTGGTACAGCGCTATCTTGGTGCTCGTCGAGCCGGGATTGATCGCCAGGAAAAGCTTCATTGGGAGCCTCCGACCAGCGCGAGGACTATCGAACGGTATTTCTCAGCGGCGCTGTCGCTACGTGACAGCAGTATTATCGGGACGCGGGCGCCGACAATAATGCCGCCGCCGGAATAATCGGCAAGGTTGATAAGCGCCTTGCCGAGGTGGTTGCCGCTCGAGATGTCGTGGACGACGAGCAGGTCCGCGTCGCCCTGGATTGCGCCCTTGTAGCCCTTTATCTCGGCGGCTCTTGGCATCATCGCGAGGTCGAGCGCTATGGGCCCGTCCACGATGCAACCGGGAAAGGCGCCTGAGTCCGCGCGCTCCTTGAGCGCGAGCGCGTCGGTGGAGCCGGGTATCTTCGGGTTGACTTTCTCGTTGGCGGCGAGCAGCGCGACCTTCGGATTTACGATCCCGAGCTTGTGGAAAAGGTCGACCGCGTTGCGGATTATAGTCGCCTTCTGCTCCAGGTCGGGCTGGGGGTTCATGCCGCCGTCTGTCACGCCGATCAGCCGGCCTTCCGGGCTTTCGG
>CAZKJA010000335.1:0-4311 GCA_964552925.1 uncultured Treponemataceae bacterium | reverse complement strand
CTGTTGCAGTTCGGCGCCTTCGTGCGCGTGCCCGACCGACTCGACCCCGCGAAGGTGATATGGGCCGTCATATCGGATGACCGCAAGGAAGCGATCGCCGGCCTGTTCCAGGGGAGCGCCAGGGTCGGCCTCGGCCAGGACTTGTTGACGGTGCCCGGACTGGATCCCGGAACAAGCTTCGGCGTGACGGGGCGCGGGCAGTTCATCAACGTGAAGGCCTTCGGCAACCTGGTCAACCACGTCTTGCCGCTCAAGATCCGCGGTGACGGCATCATCCATACACTGCTCGCGTCGGGTTACATGTTCAGGATGGCCGATGAGGTGTACCGCGCGAACGGCGACCTGCTTGCCGCGTACGGCATCAAGCTGATCCAGCAATTCTCGGGTACCGGCTACAACGACCGGATCCGCATCCTCTCGGATTATGGCTCCAGACTCTACCATATAATGGAAATTGGATAGTCGGCGCCATAGATTGCCCGGGCGTGGACGTCAAACACGTCACCTTATGTGCGTTACCGTACATACTCAAACAGTTTTTCTTCAATATATTGGACTCGATAGCTATACTCGCGCGCAAGCGGAAAACGCAGGCCCGTGGAATAAAAGAGGTTCTCAGTGTCGAAGAAGAAACCGGGCTCCGGCATCGCGGATACCGTCGCAGCGCGCGAAAACCTTGCTTCAATCCACAAAGAAACAAGAATTACCGGAAAACTGCCATCCGATCCGGGAACCCGGGCACCGTCGCATAACAATGATGCGATGAACGAGCGTCTGATCAAGGCGAACAAAATCCTGCTGGAAAGCGAATCGAACCTCGAGGTTACCTTGAACTGTATCGGCGACGCAGTGATAGCCACCGATGCCCAGGCGCACGTGACCCGGATGAATCCTGTCGCCGAGCGGCTTACAGGCTGGTCGTTCGCCGATGCCGCCGGGCGCTCCGTCGCGGAAGTCTTCAATATAATAAACAAGGAAACCCGCAAGCCGAGCACCATACCCGTACTGGAAACCTTGGCGAAGGGGACTATCCAAGGCCTTGCAAACCACACCGTATTGATAGCGAGAGACGGCAGCGAATGCGACATCGCGGACAGTTGCGCGCCAATTTTCAGCCATGGCAATATAGTCATTGGCGCCGTGTTGGTGTTCCGCAACGTCACAAGCGAATACGCCACGCAGCAAGCCCTTCGGGACAGCGCCGCGCTTATCCAGGCTGTGCTGAACACCGTGGTCGACGGCATAGTCACGCTCAACGCCCTCGGAGGCATAATCGAGACGGTCAACCCCGCGGCGGAGAAGATGTTCGGCTATTTGCCGGGGAAGCTCAAGGGAAAGAGCTTCAGCCTGCTCATTCCCGAACTAGAACAAGGCCAACACATGGGATCGCTCGAGCATTACAGCGCAAGCGAAGAAGCGCGGGCAAACGGCTTGGGTCGCGAAGTCCTGGGCATGCGCAAGGACGGAAGCAGTTTTCCACTGGAAATTGCGGTAAGCGAAATGTGGTTGGGAGGCCAACGGTACTTCACTGGCTTGTTGCGCGATATTACCGCGCGTAAACAAGCCGAAGAAGCCCTACGAAAAGCCGGAGCCTTGCAGAGCGCCATCTTCAACAGCGCGAACTTCTCCAGCATAGCCACCGACGCCAAGGGCGTCATACAAATTTTCAACGTCGGCGCCGAACGGATGCTGGGTTATAGCGCTGTCGAAGTGATGAACAGGATCACGCCGGCCGAGATTTCCGACCCCGGTGAATTGATCGAGCGCGCAGCAGCCTTGAGCATGGAACTCGAGACGCCGATCTCCCCGGGATTCGAGGCGATGGTATTCAAGGCTTCCCGCGGGATCGAGGATATCTACGAGCTGACATATATAAGGAAAGACGGCAGCCGCTTTCCCGCGGTGGTCTCGGTGACGGCGCTTCGGGATGAACAGGGCTTGATCATCGGCTACTTGTTGATAGGCACGGACAATACCGCGCGCAAGGGCGTGGAAGCGGACCGGGAACGCCTCCACAAGGCCTTGCAGGAAAAGAACATCGAACTCGACGACGCACGTGTCGTGGCGGAAAAAGCCAACCTCGCGAAATCGGATTTCCTGTCAAGCATGAGCCATGAACTAAGAACGCCGCTCAGCGCCATCCTCGGGTTTGCCCAGCTGATGGAAACCGGCACACCGCCGCCGACAGCATCCCAGAAGAGGAGCATCGACCAGATACTCAAGGCCGGCTGGTACCTGTTGGAGCTTATAAACGAAATCCTCGACCTTGCGCTCATAGAGTCGGGCAGGCTCTCGATGTCGCTCGAGCCGGTCTCGCTGGGCGAGGTGATGCGCGAATGCGAAACCATGATCGAACCGCAAGCAAAAAAACGCGGTATCAGCATTTCCTTCCCGCATTTGAACCAACCCTGCTTCGTAAGGGCAGACAGGACGCGGGTGAAGCAGATTCTTATCAACCTGCTTTCCAACGCGATAAAATACAACAGGGCAAGCGGGAAGGTAACGGTCGAAATCACCCAGAAAGATTTCGACTCAATCCGCATAAGCATCAGGGATACCGGCGACGGCCTGAGCCCGGGACAGATCAGCCAACTTTTCCAACCTTTCAACAGGCTGGGGCAAGAATCCAAATCCGAGCAGGGAACGGGCATAGGGCTTGTCGTTTCGAAGCGCCTCGTCGAATGGATGGGCGGGATAATAGGCGTGGAAAGCGCCGTCGGAGAGGGAAGCGTCTTCTGGATCGAATTGAACCTGACCACGAAACCCGAAACGGTCGTGCTGGATGAACCACTGGGGGTCGCGTCAGTGAACCCACATGGCATCGAACCCAAATATACCCTGCTCTACGTCGAGGATAATCCCGCGAACCTGATGCTCGTCGAAGACCTCATCGCCCGCCGGAGCGATATCCGCCTCTTGACCGCGATGGATGGTTACAATGGCATTGAACTCGCGCGTTCAGCCTTGCCGGACACCATCCTGATGGACATCAACCTGCCGGGCATCAGCGGCATCAGCGCCCTCCGGATCCTTGCCGCCGATCTTACCACGTCCCATATACCGGTAATCGCCCTGAGCGCCAACGCCATTCCGCGCGATATCGAGAAAGGCCTCGAGGCAGGATTCTTCAGATACCTTACCAAACCCATCAAGGTCGACGAGTTCATGAAAACCATCGACCTGGCGCTTGGCACTGTCATGGAGAAAGCCTGATGCTGGGTAGCCAGGAAATTCTTGGCGCCAGCATCCTGATCGTCGACGACCAGGATTCCAACGTGAGCCTTCTAGAGCAATTGCTCGGCGATGCGGGGTATACCCACGTTACCTCGACAATGGATCCCGAGAAGGTCTGCGCCCTTCACCGGAAAAACTGCTACGACTTGATACTTCTCGACCTTCAGATGCCCGTCATGGACGGATTCCAGGTCATGGAAAGCCTGAAGACGAATATTTCCGACCCGTACCTTCCGGTACTGGTCATAACCGCGCAGCCAGGGCATAAGCTACGCGCCTTGCAGGCCGGCGCAAAGGATTTCATCAGCAAACCCTTCGACCTGATCGAAGTCAAGACGCGCATCCATAACATGCTGGAAGTACGCTTGTTGTACAAAAAACTGGAAGACTACAGCAAGGTCCTGGAACAGACCGTCATGGATCGGACCGCCGAATTACGCGAGAGCGAAGCGCGCTACCGCAGCCTGACCGAGTTAGCCTCCGACTGGTACTGGGAACAGGACGAGAACATGAATTTCACGAAAGTTTCCGGCCCGGTCCTCGAGATGCTCGGTATCAGGGTTGACCCGATCGCGGGTAATGCCGGCGACGGAAAAGACGACGGCTGGAACGCGGAAGAACGCGCGTCCCTGCAGGCAAGCATAGCAGAACGCAAACCATTTCTGGATTTCGTATTCAGCCGCGTCAACACCGACGGCTCGCGACAGAAATTCCAGGTGAGCGGAGAACCGATGTTCAACAAGTCGAGCCGCTTCATCGGGTACCGCGGGATAGGCGTGGAACTTACCAAAAAGACGCGGCACAAGCCTGTCGAGGATGACGATGCCGGTTCCAAATAGTCCCAGCCAGAACCACCTCCTCGCCGCCTTGCCCGCCGAGGAATTCGCCAACATTTCCGCCCACCTCGAACTCGTCCCGATGCCTCTAGGCAAGATGATCTACGAACCCAACGAACAATTGGTCTATGCGTATTTCCCGACCACCTGTATCGTTTCGCTCCTATACGTCATCGATTCGGGAGCCTCGGCGGAGACCGCGGGCGTGGGCAACGAAGGCATGGTCGGAATTTCATTGTTC
>CAZKJA010000334.1:1409-4330 GCA_964552925.1 uncultured Treponemataceae bacterium | reverse complement strand
TATTCCGACTGGCATTCCCTTGGTGTATGAATTGGACGAAAACCTGAAGGCCGTTGGGCATCGATATTTAGGCGACGAGGAAGCGGTCAAGGCTGCGACCGCCGCTGTAGCCGCCCAAGGGAAGAAAGCTTAGAGCAGTTATTACCAGGGTCACCCAGTTTGAAATGTCCCTGATTACATTTCCGACACACGGCGGAAATCGAGTTCACGTGTGATGAAGGCGTCGACGCAATCAGGATCGAAATGTTTTCCGCGATCTCCCTTGATAATCCGGGCGCAGACGTCATGTTCGAAGGCATCCTTGTAGGGGCGTTGCGTTCGCAAGGCATCGTAGACGTCCGCGATTGCCATGAGTCGGGCCGAAATAGGGATACGCGCACCGCGCAATCCCTGAGGATAGCCGGCCCCGTCCCATCTCTCATGATGGCAGATCGTAAGCTGAACCGCGATCGTCAAAAAAGATTGAAATTTCAATTTTGCCTCCGCGCTGCTCAACAGCTTAGCGCCGAATTCGCAATGTTTTTGCATGATAGCTCTTTCTTCGTCGTTCAGCCGCCCCGGCTTTAGGAGGATCGCGTCGGGGACACCGACTTTTCCTATGTCGTGGAGCGGGGCCGATTTCGCTACATCGTTGATATATCGGGTGGTCAAGTAATTCTTGAAAGAGGGATGCCGACTGAGTTCTTCAGCGAGGATGCGTACGTAGTTCGTCGTACGCTCCAAGTGTTTCCCTGTCTCCGAATCGCGGAGTTCGGCGAGGCGAGCTAATGCGTAGATGGTGACATCCTGCGTCTCAGCCGTCTGCATCTTCGCCTTCGCCTGAACCTTTTGGGATTTATAGAATATAAAGAACAGCAGCAGATAACTTACGATCCCCGTCGCTATGACCATCAGCCAAATGAAACGCGTGCTTTTCGATATCTGCCCGAAGAGATCCTCATCCGCCTCATATAGCTCCAGGACCCCGTTAACCCGCTTGCCGTCCGAAAGAGGAGTATAGATAGATAGTGAGATACCGTGATCGTGCTCGAAAAGATTCTCTGTGTTATTCGCTTCGCCGAGTTCATAGGTCACCTTACCGTCCATCGCGATCTTTAAAGAATCGTGGTCCGCAAACCGTTGCCCGATCAGATCCTTCTGATCGCTCCACACTATGGTCCCGTCGCGGTTCCAGACCTTCACCCGGAATACCGAACCCAACATGAGAAAACCTCTGAAAAGTTCTTCCGTGGCCGGATGTATCGTTTCGCCCTGTTCGAGTTCCGAATAAATATCCTCATGGCCTTTCGTCGCGAGCCGCACCACTTCGGGATAGAGCCTGATGTGGGAACGTATTTGGTAATCGGTAATCGCCCTTGAGAACGTCACGCCGAACACGGCGGCTACAGCAATCGCGACGATGAAAGTCGCGATGGAATACTGTAAAACGACGTTGTCCCTCGGGTTCATCTAAAATATTTTAGGCCCTTGACTTGCTATAGTCAAACATTTGAGTCGATAAATCCTTGAGTTTATGATTTCCGTGAATTACTTTTAAGCGGAATTGATCACACATAGTCCATAAAATGAGGTAGAGGCATGCTCAACAACGTATCTGTCCTGGCCAAGTTGATTCTTCAGGGAATCGTTAATTTCATATTGATAGCTTCTTTGTGCGTAACCGCTTTTTGGGGTTTGCTGACGCTTAGTCACATGCTTGACGAAGCAGGCAATTCCGCAGTTTTGCTCCGTGCTCAAATGACTGCCGATATGAAGCACGATGCGACTAAGAGCAATGTGCTGGCCGCATTGAATACAACAGCCAATGCTTCATTCAGCCTTCAGGATAAGACCCAAGCCAACGCGACATTCACAAATGACAAAGAGATTTTCGAACTAAGCCTTGATTCGTTGGACAAGGGTGGACTGAGCGAGGCAACCCGTACGATCTTGTCAAAAGTAAGGCAGGAGACCGCCGCATATCTGACGAGCGCCGATACTATCATCAACTTGGCCTTTTTGGACCATTCCGCCGCCAAGGCTGAATTTTCGGGGTTCGAAGCGGAGTTCAAGGTTCTTGAAAAAAGCATGGAAGAGTTGGGCGACGCTGTCGAACAAGAGATAAAGGCGACATCAACGCGGGGCGCCACGTTGAGTCATAGAGCCCAGGTGTATTTGGGAATCATCGTATTGCTCGCATTGCTGTGTTTGACGTATTTAACCGCGGTTTTGACGCGAGCCATCAGTCAACCCCTGCGACTGGCTATCGATCATGTCAAGCAGATCGCGAAAGGTGATCTAAGTTCGAATATCGATCAAAAAAGTCTGAAACGCCGCGATGAGATAGGTGATTTGTATCGCGCCATGAATCAGATGTCGCAGGACTTGCGTTCCGGACTCAGCGATGTCGCTACTGCCTCCGATTCTTTGGATAACCTCAGTCAGCAGCTAGCCGGCCAGACCCAATCCGCCATTGCCGCAGTCGAACAGATAGGTATTTCCGTGGCCAAAGTTGGTGAACAGGCGGTCAACCAAAGCGCCAGCGTGACCGAGACTCACGCCACATTGGATGAAATTTTGGCGAATCTGGAAGGACTCAACCAAATGATTGGCGAGCAGGCGGCCGGCGTTACCGAAAGTTCGGCCTCGATAGAGCAGATGATGGCCAATATCCAGGCTGTCAGCAAAAGTACCGACTCGTTGGGCGAGGCATTCAATGCCCTGGAAACAGCCTCAAACCAAGGGCAAGGCCAGCTCCAGAAGGCTGTCGGCATTATCCAGCAGATTGCCCAACAATCCGAAAAATTGAATGGCGCCAATCAGGCTATCAACGCGATCTCGGCTCAAACCAACCTGCTGGCCATGAATGCGGCGATCGAAGCCGCCCACGCTGGAGACAGCGGCCGCGGCTTCGCGGTGGTAGCTGATGAAATTCGGAAACT
>CAZKJA010000334.1:0-1309 GCA_964552925.1 uncultured Treponemataceae bacterium | reverse complement strand
TTCAAGGTTCGTGATAGCGCGAGCGAAATGTTGGGCGGCAGTCAGGCAATAAAAACCGAGGCAAAAACCCTGTTGGAGACCAGTCTTACCCTGCAAACCAGTGTTGGACAGATAGAACAAGGAACCAACGTCATTCGCGAGTTGGTGGAAGTTGTCCAGGGCATCGGCAAAACCAACGAAAAATTAACAGATGCCTTGGCAGGCTATGTCGCAAAGTACAAACTGAACTGACGATAGAGTCTCCGTGCAAGGGATAGGCGTTAAGGCAGTCTCAGGTAGAGTCAGTTAATGAGGGAAGCGAGCCCTGCCTGAGGAGCGGTCGCTCGCGGGCGAATCGCTCTGAGAGGCTCAAGGCATCACCTTCCATGCGCGGCCAGAAGTTGTGACTGAGGTACCCGATTGTCCGTTCGACTGGTATCGGCGATGGCAGAAAGCGCGTATAACCATTTTCCTTCGGTATCCTGGCCAAGATCTCCTTAACTACCGATAGCCCGCATCAGCGCCATGGTCCGATAGCTGCGCGCCGAACCATTGATGTATTGCAGTGATTAGACTCAGTTCGCCAGTTTTGAAGGTGATCTGCCCGCCGTTCGGGATTTCGGAGTATTCAATACCTATTCTGGACGCACCCGCCTCAAGCTCCTTAATCCCGGGCATGTCGGTTCCGTGGAGTGACGTTGGATCGGAAAAGTCGCCCGCCGAGAAACGCATTGCTTCGTGCATTAGGTGCTGTCGGATGGTTGGAAGCTGGTCTATGTCCTTTTGGTTCCTGAGCACGACCTTCTGGATTCCGCCGCTTTCGCTCATTTCGAAAATGTGCTTCGTCTTGCTCAAGTCAAATGGCATCACCTGAGATCCCATGTTATGAATCATTTCCTGGTGACTGCTGCTCGGGCTGCCTGCGCAGCCTGTAACTGAAAGCCCAACCAAGGTACATAGGATGGCAATTCGAAGAGTACCCACGGCATTCGTACCAAGCGGGTTCTCACCTTTAGAGCCGATGGAAAAAGATCTTATGTTGATACTCATAGGCACCTCAAAGTCAAGATAATGATCATGCCGGCATACGGATAGACAGCAAGCGTCTTTTCATTCCGTCTTGACGGCCCGAAACCAGACTCTCCGGTATTGCTGCTTGCGCTATCCTTGCAAGCCCGCTTATCTGCTTCCGCATATCCGTGTAACCTGTCTTGATATTGATCTCCGCATCCTTCGCAGAAAACATGGCGGTCTCCTTGAATAAGAATGATCGCATGAATTTATGAATTAGAAAAAATGGGAAAAATTGACGTTTACCGAACTCAAGTAC
>CAZKJA010000333.1:0-4331 GCA_964552925.1 uncultured Treponemataceae bacterium | reverse complement strand
AGGTCAAAATGGGCGAAGGTACCTTTGTTATCGATTTCGACCCTTCCGTCCTGCTTCGGGGCCTGGGTTCCCTGTTCGCCAAGCCCAAGAACGCCCTCGAGATGATCGAGTTCCGCAAAGCCCTGGAAATCGAGTGTATCAAGCTGGGTTTCAAGCGGGCCGACGGGCACGACCTCGAGGTTCTCGATGCTATCTACGGCGACTATATTCGGGCGATCGAGAGGGAAGAGTTCAAGAAAGCCGTCGCGGCCGATTATCGCTTTCACCACCAGGTGTTCCTGATGTCCAAGAATGGCCTGTTCAGGGAGCTGTATGAATCCCTGTCGGAACTATTCTTCCTGCACTACGACGAGAACGAGAGGCTGTATGCCAAGGCCTACGGCATCGCGGCTGGCTCCGAGGAAGCCCACGGAAAGATCTTGGCCGCGTACAAGGCCCGCGACCTCCAGGCGGCCATCACCGCCTATACAACGATGATAGACGAACTGGTAGCGGCGTACGTGAACAAGGGCGAAGAATAGAAGCCCTAACCTGAAAATGGAATCGACTGGTACCCGCGCGGGGTCGGCGCAAGGAGTGTTGCGACACGGCGCGGGTACCAGCGGAATTATAGGAGGCACCATGAAGATCATTAGCGTCGACATCATCAAGGTCCTGACGGGTCAGCCGAGCGTCAAAGGCACGCCGTGGAACCCGATCTGTATACGGATCAACACCGACGAAGGAATCAGCGGTTTCGGGGAAGCGGGGCTCTGCTACGGCAACGCCAACAACGCGGCTTTCGGCATCTGCAAGGACTTCGGCGAGCTTATAATCGGCATGGACCCGATGCAGATCGAGAAGATCTGGAACAAGCTCCACAGGGGCACCTTCTGGGGCATGGGCGGCGGCGGGGTGATATTCTCCGGCATCAGCGCTATCGACATAGCCCTCTGGGACATCAAGGGCAAGGCTCTTGGCGTGCCAGTCTACCAGATGCTCGGCGGCAAAACCAATGACAAGCTCCGATCCTACGCCAGCCAGATCCAGTTCGACTGGGGCAAGGAATGCCATGCCCTGGTAAAACCGGAGGAGTACGGCCAGGCGGCGAAGAAGGCGATAGCCGACGGCTACAACTGCGTCAAGGTCGACCCGATAGGCTTTGACCTCAAGGGCAAGTGGGTGGGCTGGAGCAACTACGGTCTCCTCGAGTACGACCAGCTCAAGGTCGGAGTCGACAGGGTCGCCGCGATTCGCGACGCCGGGGGGCCAGCCCTCGACATCATCATCGAATTGCACTCGCTGACTGACAAGAAGACCGCCATCCAGCTCGGCCGCGAACTCGAGAAGCTCCGCTGCTTCTATTTCGAAGAGCCGACCCAGCCTCTCAACCAGGCGCTGTTCCGTGAAATAGCCGACAACGTGAAAATACCGATGGCGACCGGCGAGCGGAGCTACTCGCGATGGGGCTTCCGCGAATTCTTCGAGCAGGGCTCGGTTGGCATCATCCAGCCCGACCTCTGCAACACCGGCGGCCTGTCGGAAGGCAAGAAGATATGCGACATGGCCCATACCTACGATGTCGGCGTCCAGATCCACGTCTGCGGCGGGCCGATCTCGACGGCGGCGGCCCTGCAGCTCGAGGCTGTGATACCCAACTTCGTGATCCACGAGCACCACGAGGCCGCCCTGCTTCAGGCCAACATCGACCTGTGCAAGTACGATTACCAGCCGGTAAAGGGCATGTTCTCCATCCCTGATAGACCGGGCATCGGACAGGAGCTGACCGACGAGACGATCAAGAAGTCCGAGGTCGTGACCATAAAGGAAAACCGCTGGGCGTGAGTCGACCGTGACGGGGTGCCGGCGAACCCCGACGCCGGGTCAGGAAGCTTTCCGGGCCATAGGCTGACAAGCGGCCAGCCTGGATAAAAGCGAAAGGAGCATAGATGAAGATTACCAAGGTGGATGTGCTGCTCGTATCCACTCCCAATCCGATATGGCACCCGATCCTGTGCCGTGTATACACCGACACCGGCCTGTACGGCGACGGCGAAGCGGCGGTAGCCTACGTCAGCGGACAGACCGCGGCGTTCGGAATGATCCAGGACATGGCCAAGGTCGTCATAGGCATGGACCCGCTCAAGAACGAGCTGGTCTGGGACAAGATGTACAAGACGACGTTCTGGGGACAGAACGGCGGCCCGATCGTATTCTCCGGCATCAGCGCGATAGACATCGCCCTATGGGACATCAAGGGCAAGTTCTTCGGTCAGCCCCTCCACGTCCTTCTAGGCGGCAAGCGCCGCGACGAGCTGCGCACCTACGCCAGCCAGTTGCAGTTCGGCTGGGAATGGGATTGGAAGGATGCCTCGACCGGCATTCCGCAGAAAACCAATGAGGACTACGCCAAGGTCTGCCGCAAGGCGATGGATGAGGGTTTCGACGCGGTAAAGATCGACTTCTTCACATTCGGGCCCGACGGCAATGCATTCGGCGAGGAGGAGAGGACGCGGATCATACTTCCAAAGTACATGCGCATGATAGAGGAGCGCCTGCAGGCGATACGAAAGGAGTGCGGCCCGGACCTCGACATCATCATCGAGAACCACAGCTTCCTCGACGCCCAGGGCGCTGTCCAGGTCGGCCAGATGGCCGAGAAGTACCGCATTCTCTATTTCGAGGAGCCCAATACCCCGTCGCCGTACATGCAGAAATTCATAGCCGACAAGGTGAACATACCCCAAGCGTCGGGCGAGAGGATCTACAGCCGCTGGCAGTACGCCCCGTACTTCGAGAACAAGTCGCTGCAGGTGATACAACCGGACATAGGAAACTGCGGGGGCCTGACCGAGGCGAAGAAGATATGCGATATGGCCTACGTATACGACGTCAGCGTCCAGGCCCACGTCTGCGCCAGCCCTCTGTCGACGAGCGTCGCCCTCCACCTGGAGTCCGTGATACCGAATTTCATAATACACGAGCACCACGTGGCTAATCGCTGCAGGTGGAACGCCAACCTGTCCAAGTACAATCCCCAGCCAAAGAACGGCGTGTTCAAGGTGCCTGACGAGCCGGGGATAGGCAACGAGATATCCAAGGACGCGTACAAGCAGGCCCAGGTCGTGACTATCCAGTGACCGGATGCAAGGTGCCCCTAGGGCGCCGAAACGAATAGAGGAGGAATACGATGAAATCGACTAAAAGATTGGGAGCTTTCCTGGCCATCCTCGCGCTCGCGGTGACGCTCCTGGCTCCCGCGGCGGTAGCCCAGAAGATCGACGTGACGGCTTTCGCGCTGTCGATTGCGACGCCGCTGCCGGCGGCCGACGAGGCGATATTCAAGACCCTCGAGGCGAAGTCGACCAACCCGCAGAAGGTGGTCTGGCGCCACGGCGAGGTGGTCGGCAACATGCTCGACTCGCCGGTCGCCCGCGGCACCCGGCAATTCTTCATCGAGATGAAGCGCCGCCTCGGCGACAAGGTGGAGTTCCAGTTCTTCTTCAACGGCAGCCTCGGCACCTCTGCCGACCAGATCATCGGCGGCCTCCAGAACCGCAACTTCGAGAGCTACGGCTACAACATCGGCGCCATGGCCGAATATACGAAGGCGTACATGCCGCTGGACGTGATGTTCCTCGTCCCGAACCTCGCGGCTGGAGCCGCGATAGTCGCCGGCGAGCCAGGAAGGCTGATGAACGAGCGCTGCCTCAAGGATACGGGCCTCCGCAACCTGATACTCGGCGCGATAGGCATGCGCCACATGACCAACTCCAGGCGGCCGATCGACCAGGTCGCCGACATCAAGGGCCTCAAGATCCGCGTCCAGAACAACCCGCTGCACATCCTCGCCATCAACAAGCTGGGAGCCGCTGCCACACCGATAGCCTATGCGGAACTGTTCACCGCTCTCCAGCAGAAGGTGATAGACGGCCAGGAGAACCCGATTGCCAACATCTTCGCCCAGAACTTCGCCGAGGTACAGAAGTACCTGACATTCACCAACCACCTGTACACCGCCGGCGCCACGCTTATGAACGACAAGTGGTTCAAGTCGCTGAGCCCGGAATTCCAGAAGGCCATCCTCGAGAGCGCCGCGATAGCCCAGGCTTATTCCGCCCCCGAGCTGGCCAAGACAGAGGCCAAGATGATAGAGAAGCTCAAGGAGAGGATGACGATGAACGAGCTTTCCAAGGAGGAGTTTGCGAAGTTCAGGCAGCTATCGATGGACACCTGGAACGAAGCGGCCAAACGCATCGGCGTCGATTACTTCGAGTCGATAAAGAACGCCGTCCAAAAGATGGGCTACTGAAGCCGGTTTCGAGAACGGGACCGGAGCGTCCGAAGCAAGC
>CAZKJA010000332.1:0-4366 GCA_964552925.1 uncultured Treponemataceae bacterium | reverse complement strand
GGCTCCTCATCGCCGAGGGCTACGCCCATTTCTCGCTGCGCAAGCTCGCGTCCGTTCTCGACGTCAGCCATAACGCGCCGTACCGGCACTTCGCCTCCCGCGAGGAACTTATAGCCGCCATCGTCCGCGAGGACGCGGACAGGTTCTATGCGGCCTTGGCCGCTGGTGTAGCCGGAGTCGAGGAACCCGAGGAACGGCTCTTTCGCCTCGGCGAAGCGTACGTCTTTTTTTTCCTCGACAATCCCGAGGTGCTGCTCCTCTTCGAGACCCTGCCGGGCCAGGTAGCACTCAACGGAGCAGCCATGGCTTCCCTTTTCGCTTCTCCGTGCCGCGACGCCGGCGCGATGGAAGGCGATGGCCGGGCAGCGGACGGCTACCTTTTGCTCGAATCCGCAACGAAACCTTTTTCGGCTCGGTTCCCGGGTTTGAGCAATAAGGAAATCGTCCTGGGCTACTGGGCCAAGGTGCATGGACTCGCCAGCCTTCTCGTGTCGCAGCGGGACTTCCTTGCCGCGGAAAGCCTTAGGGAACGGGTGAAGGTACTCGTCAGGACGCCGTTCTAGACGGGCGGCACAATAGCGATAGATAGATTCCGGAGAATCTTGTACGATCGACATATCGACAATTCCGGAGGCTTCCATGCGATACGTCCGTCCCCTTCTCATCGCGCTGCATTTGCTCGTGGGCGTTGGCGCCGTAGCCGGCGGCTTGGCGGCCATCCTCGATCCCATGACTCCCTTGGGCATGCCAGTTGACTCCCTGGAAAATTTCCCGTTCGACTCGTTCCTGATTCCCGGCATCATCCTGTTCGGGCTTATCGGTATCGGGAACCTTCTGGCGGCCGTACCGGCGCTCCTCGGACGACGATGGTTCGGGTATACCAGCGGTTTTTCCGCGTGCGCCTTGATGGGCTGGATAACAGTCCAGTGCCTCATGCTCGGTGCAGTCGTCGCCCTCCACGTGATATTTTTCTGCATCGGGGCTGCGATGGGCTTCCTTGCCCTGGCGCGGCTGGGCGCCGAAGGGTTGTGGCCGGGAACCTGGTTCAACCGTTCGGTGGCCTTCCTGAGGAGAGAACCATGAACCCCTTGTTTTCGACGTTCGACCTGAAAAATTTGTCCCTGCGGAACAGGATCGTCATGCCTCCCATGTGCATGTATCAAGCCGGGGACGACGGATCGGCCACGCCTTGGCACGGGCTCCATTACCTGACCCGGGCGCAGGGAGGCGTCGGCCTGATAATCCAGGAAGCGACCGCGGTGGAATCCAGGGGCAGGATATCCTCACGGGACCTGGGCATCTGGGACGACAGTCACGTAGCGGGCTTGGCCGGAATCGTTGCGGGAATCAAGGAACTTGGCGCCGCCGCGGGCATCCAGCTCGGCCATGCGGGAAGGAAATGCGGGGTGAAGGGTGCCGACGTGATCGCGCCGTCTCCGATCTGCTTCGACCCGGATGATCCAGCGTACGCGACTCCCCGGGAAATGGGACGGGTCGACCTTGACGCGGTGCTCGATTCGTTCCGCAAGGCCGCGGCGCGCGCGTTGGAAGCAGGATACGACCTGCTGGAAATCCACGGCGCCCATGGGTACCTGATAAGCGAATTCCTTTCCCCCCTGACCAACGCGAGATCGGACGGCTTTGGCGGTAGCCCGGAGAAGAGAGCCGAATTCCTTCGTGACGTGATCCGGGCTGTCCGCGAGGTCTGGCCGGGGGAGCGGGCGCTCGCCGTGAGGATTTCCGCCCGCGATTACCTCCAGGGCGGAAACGAGCCGGAGGACCTGGCCGCGGTCCTTAACCTGGTCAAGGACGAGGGAATTGATCTGGTCCATGTTAGTACCGGGGGGGTGGTTCCCAAGGTGAGGGTTCCCGTTGAACCGGGATACCAAGTCGAAGCCGCAACGCTCATACGCGAACGGACGTCCCTTCCCGTAATCGCGGGGGGGCTTGTCACGCTGCCGGAGGCGGCGGGTGAATACATCGCGGCGGGTAAAGCCGATCTCGTATTCTTCGGCCGGGAACTGCTGCGGAACCCGTACTTGCCGTTACTCGCTGCCAGACAAATGAAAGAGGATTTGGTGTACTGGCCTGTGCCCTACTTGAGAAGCCGATGAAATGGACTGCCGAGGATAATTTTATAGACTCTGGTGGTTTATCTCCTGTAATCGATTATTTCCTGCTCCACACCTTTGCCTGTATCCCGGATCCGATCGACTAGCTCAGGTATGCCTTCAATCAGAAGGGCCTTTGCGGGGATGGAGTCAAGGCGTGATAATAGGTTCCTGTCGAGCGTGCGGCCGTATGGCAGGTAACGGTCAAAGGTAGCACAATCCATGCCGAAGGGACGCGCTCCGCAGAGTCCGGCTACCTCGGCCAGAATGGCGATACCGTCGGCGTCGAGATCTCCCGCGTGGCGGACCGCGGCGCCCGAAGCGGCCAATGCGCGCAGGACGTAACGTACGGCGCGGTTGGGGCGACCTCCACTGCAGACTATGAAGTCGAATTCGCCGGGGTGGCGCGCGAAGGCGTGGAAAGTTTCCTTGTTTTCGACTGACAGAGCACACAGGGGACCAGCTGCGCCGTCTGAGTCGTGCCTCGAGGATCGTATGGCACCGAGGTTCGCGGCTGCTTCCATCGATAATGAAACCGCTCCAACTCCCAGATTCCAGGTGGTGCCATCATTGAATGTCAATTCCACGCTGCCGGCAATGGCGGCCTCAGGGTACGACCGTTCGGGTATACCGGCATGGTCGGGGTATGCCGGGCGGATCGTCCGTTCGAATAATTGGCCCATGACCGAGGCGAGCCGTTCGAGCCGCTTCGAGTCGTTAAACAGTGAAATTGAGAGCGCTCTGACCGGCAGGCGGGCTGTCTCCGCAACGGGATGGCGGAACAGCCTGTCGGCATCGTCGATATCGCGCGGCGCGAGGCGCTCGTACAGATCATCGGCGTGTCTGGCGATATACCCGAAAAGAGTCGCTGCGGCAGGGTCTCCCCGTTCCGAGGCCGCCGTAGAAGCGGTGAGCGCCGCAATGCGCAATTTGACCGCAAGGTCGTCGGGAAAGTCAAGACCAAGGCGCTCGTAGAGTGCCCGTGGCGCCGACAGTTCCGCGGCATCCAGCTCATCGCCTTCACGCCGCTTTTTCCACACCAGGGCGATAATGCCATCGCGTTCGAGCCGCTCCATGGCGTCCAGGAATGACAAGCGTGAAGCGGCGCTCGCAAAGGCTGATGGCAAGCGTGCATGCCAATCGCGCAGGCGCAGCGCGCGACCGCCTCGGCGCTGGGCGGAAGCAGGATAGCGTTCCGCAAAGGCTTCGAGGATGGCGCGTTCCATTTACTGCACCGCCCCCGAAGCTGGATTGGCGGCGCGGAAATCCCTGACTACGGCATGGTAACCGTGCCGCACGACGAGGGCTATCGTATCCATCTGCGGGGCTATCGTTTCAAGTTTTTCCGTAGGCACGGCGGTGATCACCTGCATGTTCAGACGGCGGAAGAACTCAAGCGCCTTGCCTATACGCTCGTCGTCCATACGGTTGAACGCTTCGTCAAAAAGCACCAGGCGGACGATGTTTTCCGGGTCGTCCTTGTAGAATCGGTAGAAGCTGGCCGCTATGGCGACGTAATACGGCGTCTGGGCTTCGCCGCCGGATTTCTCCCTGATGACGCGCGACAGCGAGAGTTCGGGGGGCTTGCCGGTTTTGGGATCGAGGGCCGTCAGGTCGCGGAGCCGGATGTCGTAGCTGAAGTAGGTCCGGTAGTCGCAGATGGCCCTGACCTCGAACGAATCGAGTTCGTTGCGCAGGATTTTTTCGAACAGGTTTTCGACGGCCTGGCGTTCTTCCTGCGAGGCCAGCGCGGCGAACAGGCCGTCTTCCAGCTCGTTTATTTCCGCGGCCTTGCGTATGACCTCGAGCTGGCCCTTCCTGTCGCTCCGCTCCTCGAGCGTGAACCGGTACTGGTCCTTGCCGAACGACAAAGCCTTGAGCGTCTCGTTGATCTCACGGAAACTCTCCCTGGCTACCTCGATATACTCGTTGAGCCTGGCTACAAAGTGCTCCTTGAACTGTCGCTCGGCGTCGGAGCGGGCCTTGGCTATCTTTTCCCGGTACTGCGGCAGTTCTGAATCGACGTAGCGTTTCAGCGCCAGGTTGGCCTCGTCGGCGTAGGCCGGCTCCAGGGGCAGGAGCGCGTTGAAGCGGCCGTTGTACTCCATAACCGCCTTCCGGTAGGCTTCCGCGGCCTTTTCCTTCCTGGTGCGGAAGCCCTTCACCGCGGCTTCGTAGTTGCCGACCAGGGTTTCCAGGTTCGTTCCGTGCAGACGCTCGGCGTAGTACGATTCAAATTCCTGGCCGAAAGCTTC
>CAZKJA010000331.1:0-4373 GCA_964552925.1 uncultured Treponemataceae bacterium | reverse complement strand
GGCACTTCGCCGCCGCCGCCGCGTTCGTACATGCCGAGCAGCGCTTCGAGGTCAGGTTTTACCGATGACTCAACGCCAAAGATTCCGGGTAGCTGCGAATAGAATGCGTAGCGCAGGAACCGCATCTCGATGGACTCGGGCCAAGTCTCGACCAGATTTCCGAAGCTGGATATTGCGTTGTTGACATGGAAAAATTTCTGCTGAAGGTTCTTGTCGTGCTTGCCCAGGAGCCCTTCAAGCACTGCCCGGTACGCCCTGATGATAGCCGGCCAGGCAGCCCGGTCGCCCTTGAAGCTGGCGTCCATGAGGGCTATGGCATCCCCGGTAGCCTCGAGCGATCCGGTCGCCGCGTAGAAGCCTGCACGGATGCGTGCGAAGGTCGCCGGATCCAGGCCGACGTAGGCTGACGCCGTCGGTTCGGCGAGCGCTGCGTGTATTGCCAGCAAGGACAACCCGACAGCGGCGCACGCGATGCGCGCCTTGCCTGGCCATGTCCGCGGCGGGCCAAGCCTCGGGACTATCATGAGCGCCGTTCCAGGCTGTACGCGGCCAATTCCCTGAACGCGGTGGATGCTTCCGTCGTGGCGGTCGAAATAAGGCTTGAAACCCTTTCTTCGGCCGTACGGGCATACAGGCGCATCATGCCGGAGAGTTCGTCGCGGATGCACAGACTCTCTATTGTGTCGCGTACGAAACCCATGTCTACGCCGCCGGGTTCCCGATTGCCGAACATCGAGTGTAGTCTCCGGGCGGTAGACTGGTCGGATTTTTCGAACAACCGGAGGCGGTACAGCGTCTTCTTGTCCTCGCGCACATCGGCGCCTACGGGCTTGCCAAGCTCGGCCTCGTCGGCGAACAGCCCGAGTTCGTCGTCCTTTAGCTGGAACAGGATGCCGAGATTCTCGCCGGCCTCCTCGAGAGCTGCCATGCTTTCTTCGCGCGCGCTAGCCAAAGCCGCGCCGAGCGCGAGCGGCAGGCTGAAGGTGTAGCGGCCGGTTTTGTAGCGGTACAGCCTGAGAATGTCCTCCTCCCGCGGTTCGCACGGGGCGTCGCGGAACGGGTTGGTCGAACCGGGTTTGATGGCGCCATTGGCGACATCCTGCATCTGCGCCACGCCGACCAGGGTGAGTTCCCGGGCCGCTATCGCCATAAGCCGCCTCGAAGTCTCCGCGTCGGTCGGGAGTTGCGCCAGCGCGCGGAAAGCCGCGAAGAACGCGAGATCCCCGGAACAGATGCCGAGCGATGCTCCGTTGTGCGCTGGATCGTCGTAAACTCCGCGTTCCAGGGTGGCCTCGTAGCCGACGTGCAGGGTGGGAAAGCCGCGGCGCACCCTGTCGCGGTCCATTATGTCGTCGTGTACGAGGAGACCCGACTGGAACAGCTCCATCGCGGCTCCCGCCAGGTCGACACAGCGTTCGTCATCGCCTGACGGTGCCGTCCCCCTGCATAGTTCGTATCCGAGACGTACCAGACTGCCCCGGAGCATCTTGCCCCGGGAGGAGAACTCGTCGAGCCTTTCCGCCGCATCCGCACCCAGGTCGGCGGAAACACCCGCGTATCCGGCGCCTTCTTTGGCGAGGATCTCCGCTATCGCGTGTCGGATCCTACGTTTGGAATCCGCAAAATACTCCAGCACCCTGGTTTCCTCCGATCCGTGCGCCTGGCAATCGTTCATCCATCATAATACCGAAGCGACACCCGGTCCGCAATTATATCGAAATGCACCGATCTCGTTGATACGCACGGCTTCTTTCGGGTAATATCGGCGGCGATATTCCACGCAGGAGGTTCCCATGCCCGCCCTTCGTTCAGACTTGAGCACCCAAGGCCGCATAATGGCAGGCGCCCGCTCCCTCTGGCTCGCCAACGGGATGAAACCCCAGCAGTTCGGCAAGCCAATCATCGCGATCTCCAACAGTTTCACGCAATTCGTCCCCGGCCACGTCCATCTTCACGATATCGGCCAGCGCGTAAAGGCCATAATCGAGGCGGCCAGCTGTTTCGCCGCCGAGTTCAACACTATAGCGATAGACGACGGCATAGCGATGGGACACGAAGGAATGCTGTACAGCCTCCCCAGCCGCGACCTGATAGCCGATTCCGTCGAATACATGGTCAACGCGCATCGCGCCGACGCGATGATATGCATCACCAACTGCGACAAGATCACGCCCGGTATGATGATGGCCGCGATGCGTCTCAACATACCGACGATTTTCGTTTCCGGCGGCCCGATGGAAGCCGGCGCGAGCGGCGGCAAGAAGTACGACCTGGTCGACGCTATGGTGATGGCCGCCGACGAGGGCGTCGATGACGCCACGCTCGCCGCCGTCGAAGCGAGCGCCTGCCCGACCTGCGGCAGCTGTTCGGGCATGTTCACCGCCAACTCGATGAATTGCCTCAACGAGGCGCTCGGCATGGCGCTTCCGGGCAATGGTACGGTCATCGCGACCCACGCGGATCGACTCAAGCTGTTCGAGTTAGCGGCTTCGCGGATCGTAAAGATGGCTCTCGAGTACTACAAGACCGGCAACGAACGGCTGCTGCCCCGCGGCATCGCTACAAAGGCCGCCTTCATGAACGCGATGAGCCTCGATATAGCGATGGGCGGCAGCACCAACACGGTCCTCCACCTGCTCGCGATCGCCAACGAGGCAGGCGTCGACTTCACGATGAAAGACATGGACGCGCTTTCCCGCAAGGTCCCGTGCATCTGCAAGGTCGCGCCCAGTTCGGCCTACCACGTCGAGGACGTACACCGCGCGGGCGGCATCCTGGGCATCATGGCGGAACTCGACCGCGCCGGGCTCCTCGACACGAGCGTCGCGCGTGTCGACTATCCGACGCTCAAGGAAGCCTTGCGTCGCTTCGACGCCGTCAACCCGAAGGCCGAAGGCGATCCCGCGCTCGGCGCCGCTTCCGACTTCTACCGCGCCGCGCCCGCCGGCAAACGCAGCCTTGTGATGGGCAGCCAGGAGCCCCTTTCGGCCGCGCTCGACCTCGACCGCGAAAAGGGCTGCATACGCTCGGTGCCCAAGGCCTATTCCCCCGACGGCGGCCTTGCCGTCTTGTCGGGCAACATCGCCCGCCGCGGCTGCATCGTGAAGACAGCCGGCGTCGACGAGTCGCTGTTCAAGTTCACAGGCCCGGCCGTCGTCTTCGAGAGCCAGGAGGACGCGGTCGCCGGGATACTTGCAGGCAAAGTGAAGGCCGGCGACGTCGTGGTAATCCGCTACGAGGGACCCAAGGGCGGCCCCGGCATGCAGGAAATGCTCTACCCGACCAGCTACCTTAAAAGCAGGAAGCTCGGCAAGCTGTGCGCCCTCGTAACCGACGGCCGCTTCTCCGGCGGCACGAGCGGCCTGTCGATCGGCCACGTGAGCCCGGAAGCCGCTTCCGGCGGCGACATAGCCCTCATCAAGGACGGCGACCGCATCGAGATTTCCATCCCCGACCGCAGCCTGAAACTCCTTGTCGACGACGCCGAACTCGCCAGGCGCCGCAAGGCCGAGGAGGCGCGCGGCAAGGCCGCCTTCACCCCCGTATCGCGTAACAGACAGATAAGCCGCGCCTTGAAAACATATGCCCTGTTCGTGCGAAGCGCCGACCAAGGCGCCGTACGAAGACTGCCGGACGAAAAGGACTGACACATGGGAAAGACACTCCTGGACAAAGTATGGGACCTGCACAAGGTCGCCACCCTGAGCTCGGGCGAAGACCAGCTCTTCATAGGCCTGCACCTTGTGCACGAAGTGACCTCGCCGCAGGCCTTCGCGATGATCGCCGAGCGCGGAATGAAGGTCGCGAGGCCCGACCGTACATTCGCGACTGTCGACCATATAGTGCCGACCACCGATTCGGCGCGGCCGCTCGCCGACGACCTCGCCGAGGAAATGCTCGTCGAGCTCGAGAAGAACGTGAAGAAGCACGGCATCGAATTCTTCACCTGGGGCTCGGGAAAACAGGGCATAGTCCACGTGGTCGGCCCCGAGCTCGGCCTGACGCAGCCCGGCATGACCATCGTCTGCGGCGACTCGCACACGGCGACGCACGGGGCCTTCGGCGCTATAGCGCTCGGCATAGGCACAAGCCAGATCCGCGACGTATTGGCGACCCAGACCCTCGCGGTGTCCAAGCCCAAGGTCAGGCGCATAATGTTCACCGGCAAGAGGGCGCCCGGGGTCTACGCCAAGGACCTTATCCTCGCGGTGATGGCCCGCCTCGGCGTCAACGGCGGCATAGGATACGCGTACGAGTATGCAGGCCCGGTAGTGTCCGAGCTCGACATGGAAGGCCGGCTCACATTGTGCAACATGTCGATAGAGGGCGGGGCGCGCTGCGGCTACGTCAACCCCGACAAGGTTACCTTCGAT
>CAZKJA010000330.1:0-4458 GCA_964552925.1 uncultured Treponemataceae bacterium | reverse complement strand
GGGGTGTTCAGTTCCGGCGAGGACGTAAGCGAGCGAATGCGTGCCGAGCAAGCGCTTCAGTTGAAGAACGAAGAATATGAAGTGATCAACGAGGAACTGAAGTCCACGACGGAAGAAGTCATGGTCCAAAATGAGGAATTGATTCAATCGCAAGAGCTTTTAATGCAAAGGGAAAAGCAACTGGTTCAAGCTGAAAAAGTCTTGGCTCAAAGTCTGGAAAAAGTCCAGCTTCTGTTGAATTCCGCGGCAGAAGGGATCTATGGAGTCGACCTCGATGATAATTGTACATTCTGCAATGACTCTTGCTTGCAACTTCTCGGATATACGCATCAGGAAGAGCTTCTTGGAAAAAATATGCATTGGCAAATACATGGCAAATATCCTGATGGTACACATTACCCTCTTGAATCGTGTCGGATGTATCAGGCAATCCAGAAAGGTCTCGGCGTACATTCAGCCGACGAGGTGCTATGGCGTTCCGACGGAACTTCTTTTCCCGCGGAATATTGGTCGTACCCACAAGTGAAAAATGGAAAGGTCGTCGGCGCGGTAGTATCCCTATTGGACATCGCCGACAGGAAACAGACCGAACAAGCCTTGCGGGAGAGCCAGGAGCGACTGCTATTCGCCTTGGAAGGAAGCGATCTTGGTGAATGGGATTGGAATTTGAAGACCAATATTTTGAAGCGGAATGAGCGCTGGGCGAGGATGCTGGGTTATTCCCTGGCTGAGATAAGCGACACCTTGCAGCAAGGCGTCGATCTGCAACATCCCGATGATCGTGAAGGAGCATGGAAGGCAGTTCAAGCTCATCTGGATGGCATGACTGATTCCTATAGCATCGAATACAGGATGCTGACAAAAAGCGGCTCATACAAATGGATACATGATTGCGGGAAGATCATGGAGCGTGATTGGCAAGGAAAGCCAATGCGGATTTGTGGAACCCATGCGGATATCGATGATCAAAAAAGGGCAGGAGATAGAATAAGGACTCTCCTTGCGGAAAAGGAACTCCTGCTCAAGGAAGTCCATCACCGCATCAAGAATAACATGAATACGATTTCAAGTTTGCTCTCCATGCAATCGGCCGCAATGAAAGAGCCATCGGCGCTTGTAGCTTTGCAGGATGCCGTGAATCGGATTCAGAGCATGTCTCTTTTATACGACAAGTTGTATCGCTCGACGGACTTCACCGAATTGTCCGTCAATGAATACATGTCTGCCTTGATTGACAGGGTCGTCGCGCATTTCCCGACCCGCCAGAATATTGAAACAGTAAAAGACCTCCAGGACTTCACGCTGGACGTCAATCGACTCCAGCCGCTTGCAATAATGATAAATGAACTGCTCACCAACATCATGAAGTACGCCTTCAATGGCAAGCAAGACGGTCAGATCAATGTATCAGCGAAGCTTTTGGACAAGCGTGTAACAATAATTGTGCAAGATGACGGCATAGGGATCCCCGAATCGGTTTCTTTCGAGAACTCGACTGGCTTCGGGTTGCAGCTTGTCGACGCCTTGGCTCGACAATTGGATGGAACCGTGGGCCTGGAACGAGGTAACGGAACAAAAATCACGCTGGAGTTCATGAAATAAGACGGGCTATCGTTCCCCGAATGCCGGCCTCAGGGTTTCAAGCGATTCCGCCAGTTCCCACAAACGGTCTAATTTTCTTCAGGGTCGCCGCGATCACCTGGTCCATGTTGTAGTAGGTGTACTCTGCCAGCCGACCGACGAACACTATAGTACCGGTGGCCTCCAGACTCGCCGCTTCCTTGATGTATTTACCGCGAAGCTCCAGGTTCAGCTCGTCCATTACGATGTAGTAGGGTTCGCCATCCTCTTTGGGATACTCATAGCAGATTGTCGTCTTGGGGCTGATCTCGCCGGATAGTTGCTTGAACTCGGTAATGCGCGTCCAGTCGTAGTCGTTGGGGTAGTTGACGACGGGAGCGCCCTGGAACCTCTCCTGGTCCAGGGTCTCAAGCACCAGATCAAGCGAGCGGTAGACAAGGTGGCCGTGCTTGTAGTCGAAGTAGCGGTCGAGTTCCCCGGTGAACACTGTGAGCGACGCGTCGAGATGTGTCCTCATCTCGAAGTAGTCGGCGCCGGTGAGGACGGATATGCTCGGGTGGTCGAGCATGCTCTCGACCATCGCCGTGTAGCCGTGCTTGGGTATGCCCTGGTAACGATCCGAGAAATAACGGTCGTCCCGGTTCGAGCGGACGGGTATGCGCTTGGCTATCTCGGGAGAGAGGGTCTCGGGATCCCGGCCCCATTGCTTCAGGGTGTAGTTCTTGAAGAACAGCTCGTACAGGTGCTCGCCCACTTGCGAGACTACCGCGTCGCGGAAATTGCGGGAGGGCGTGTTGAAGGTGGAACGCCCGACCTCGTCCTTGAGGAATTGCTCGACATCGCCGGTGGCTATCGAGACGCCGAATACCTCGTTGATCGTGTCGCGGTTTATCGGGAACGGTATCATCTTCCCCCCGGCGTAGGACAGTACCCGGTGCTGGAGGAAGTGGAAGCTTGTGAACCGGTTCGCGAAGTCCCAGACGGCCTTGTCGCTTGTATGGAAGATGTGGGGACCATAGGTGTGCACCGTGATGCCCGCGTCGTTGCGACGGTCGTGGCAATGGCCTGCCACATGCCGGTGCCTCTCTATGACGAGTACCTTTTGCCCCGCGTCGGCGAGCGTCCTCGCCGCGACCGAACCTGCCAGTCCGGCTCCCGCGATCACCGCGTCATATTTCATGCAGGGTTCCTTTCTCAGTCTTCAACCTGCTCGAGCCGGGTGGGATCGCGTAGCAGATTGGCGTATACCCGCTCGTATTTCTTGCCGAAGAGCTCACGTGTGTGGTGGGCGAGGCTGTATTGCCGGCCGGCGGCGCCCATCTCGTGCAGTTGCGTCGTGTCGGCCGATTCCAGTATGGAGTACAGTGCTCTCCAGTCGCCCTGGGGGAAATGGAAGCCGGTCTGTCCTGTTTGTATGGCCTCGAGGTTGCCGCCCGTCGCCGAGGCGATCACAGCCGTCCCCGAGGACAGCGCCTCAATCGGGATATACGAGAAGGCTTCGTCCCAACGCGTGGGCAGGACGACGACATCCGACTCGGCGTAGGTTTTGGCGACGATTGCAGCATCCTTGACGAAGCCAAGCCAGTTGATCTCCGGCCAGAGCTCGGTCCACTTTTTCCAGTGCTCGAAGTGCGTGCCGTTGCCTATAAGGTTGAGCCTGACCTTGCGCTTTGTCGACAAGGCGTGGACAGCGCGGATGAGAAGGTCGACGCCCTTCTCCGGGGTGATTTGCCCGCAGAAGGTGACATCGAGCCAATCGCGCTCCGGGCGGGGTAAAGGTTTGAATACCGTTGGATCGACCCCCGCGTACAGGAGCACTATCTTCTCCCTGGGTATGCCGAGCTCGATCATCTGGTCCCGAACGAAGCGCGAAATGGCGATGTAGCAATCGGTGGTGCTGAAGTACCGCTTGTCGAGCATGAACAGCATATGCATGGCCCGATCGACCATGTAGCGCTTGGAACCGACCGACATATGCACAGTCGTGACGACCGGAACGCGGTACCGCGCCTTGAACCGGTCGACATGGAAGTCGAGCCTTCCCGATGGGTGGTGATGGTGGAGTATTTCCGGCTTGAATTCGTCAAGCCGACGTTCCAACGCGGGCAGATCGCCCAACCATGGCAATACCCCCGCTATGAGATGCGGCTTGGCCTCGATGGCGCCGATGTCCTTCTTGGTCCAGTGGGCTTCCGATACCACAAGGTGATCATCGCCGAGGGGCCTGAAGTGATCGACCAAATTTATCGCATACGAAGCCAGACCACGGATTCCGGAATTGAGTTGGGCTACTCTCATCGGATGAGTATACGGCTTACCGCCCTGGGGGTCAAATATTCGGTTCCCTACAAATCGATCCCGAAGACCGCCCTGACGATCAAGCCTACACCGAAGGAGAATGCCGAGACGCTCAGGCTTATGCCCGCCATCTCCAGGAAGCGCTTCTTGAAGTTCAGGTCCTTGGCGACCGACAGATAGAAATTGAAAGCGGCGATTATGCCGACGGCTATGAACAAGGTTATGCCGAGGCTCGCGAATATCCAGTTGCCGCTCCTTGGCAGGACGAGGTAGGGAAGCACGAGCAGTACGACGGTGCCCAGATACGCCACGCCCGTATACAGCGCTGATTTTGCCGCCCTCGGGTCGCCATCCGCCTTGCTCGCCAGGTAGTCCGACGCCGCCATCGAGAAAGCCGCGGCGATGCCTGTGATGATCCCTGACACCGCGACGAGCGGACCGTTGCGCAGGGCGAAGGTGAGCCCAGCCAGCGTGCCGGTCAATTCGACAAGCGCGTCGTTGAGCCCCAGGACGATGGAGCCCATGTACGCGAGCCGCTCCTCCTCCAGCATCGCCATCAATTCGTTCTCGTGCCGCTCT
>CAZKJA010000329.1:0-4487 GCA_964552925.1 uncultured Treponemataceae bacterium | reverse complement strand
GACCCAGTGGTTAACAGCCACTTGCTCTGCCAGCTGAGCTACAGGGGAATGCTTCCTTGCGGAGCGACATGAAATTATACGAAACCTATGGAAAAGTCAAGATAGAGCGGGAATATGTATCGCGAATCGGCACAGATCATCACCGGCGAGAACCGACCTGAGAACGGCAGCCTCGGTTTCCACACCAAAAACCACATCGAAGGGGAATTTTGTGTAGCCGGCGGAGCAGGCGCACCATGCCGAGGGAACGCCAGCACCAGATCCAGTGATACTCGATAAGGCCAAAGGACAGTGGCAGGCCAGCCGACGTTTTTCCTCACGATCGTTCGACAAAAGAAAACGGTCGGGGTTGTACGGTATCTTGGTGACAAAAATAGTGTTCCCGATACGGACGCCGCCCTGGATCTCCGGATTGCGCTTCACAAATTCTACGACGCTTGGAGTAATCTTCTGTTCGAACCACAGGGTACCGTCCTCCGCATGCTTCTGCAGGGTCTTGACCTGTCGGTCATGGTATTCGGCAAGCCACGCATCGACTGATCCGAGTTCCTGGTATCGCGCTCTTTCCGCGGCGAACGATTCAGGCGGTATGCCGTGCACGTTCCAGGATAAAACGCGCCTGGCCCGCTCGTCGCCGAGCTCATCGACAAGCGCTTCGACAAACGTCCTCGTCGCCTCCGGGTACTTCTCCGGAGGTGAACCATGCGGCGGTACCGCCACATCTCGCATGATTTTTTCACGTATCGGGATTCCTTCGAGCGTTCCCAACCTTCCGGCCATCGAATCCAGCACTCCGATAGGGAGCAAGTACGCCAGGAGCCGTATCGCGATTGCGTCGACATGAGCCACGGTGAAATACCGGGCCAATGCAACAAGACTTGCATCATGCGCCGTGCCGCCCGCGACAAGAGCTGCTATATGATCCTCTACGAGCTTGAGGGGTACATCAGGCAAGGCGAAACCTTTGTCCAGGGCATCCGAATCGAGCGCCTTGACGACATTGACCGCCGCATCGATGGCCTGCGAGCCGAGACCTTTAGCCAAACACCGTTCCCGGTACTCCATTTCATGCTTCATGATCCCTCCCAGCATGCCGTCCGATACCCAAGATACTTCGATTGATCCCACGGTTGTTTTTCTGTATCATCATATAACCTGAACAAGGAGCGTGCAATGATCAAGGTGATTCTCAACGGTTGCAACGGCAGGATGGGTCGGGTGCTCACGTCGCTCATCGCGCCTATGGATGACATGCAGGTGGTCGCGGGGGTTGATATCAACACGGCTCCCGATTCGTACCCGGTGTTTCCGCACCTGGCCGACTGCACGGTGGAGGCGGATGTCTTGATCGATTTTTCGCATCCAAAGACGTTGCCGGAATTCCTGCCGGAGGCGGTGCAGCGCAAGTTGCCCTGCGTCATAGCGACCACGGGCATCGGAGCCGAGGACATAGCGCTGATAGAGCGCTCGGCGAAAAAGCTGCCGATCTTCCGCACAGCGAACATGTCGCTGGGCATCAACCTGGTACAGAACCTGGTCAAGAGCGCGTCCAAAGTATTGGGCGAGCGCTACGACGTCGAGATCGTCGAGAAGCACCACAAGCTAAAGAAAGATTCCCCCAGCGGAACGGCGCTTATGCTCGCTGATTCCATAAATGAAGTGCGCGTCGAGAAGCTCCACTATGTCTGCGGACGCGAGGGCCGCGACACGCTCAGGCAGGCGAACGAGCTGGGCATCCACTCGCTGCGGGGAGGCACGATAGTCGGCGAGCATGACGTCATCTTTACCGGCACCGACGAACTTATCCAGGTCGGCCACATCGCGTATACAAGACAGGTCTTCGCCACCGGAGCTATTGCCGCGGCGCGCTACGTGCACTCGCGCAAGCCGGGGCTATACACGATGCAGGACATGATAAACGAGTCGAGCGCGGTAACGACTCTGTATACGTTCCCCGGCGAGTTGCTTGTCACGCTCGACAACTTCCCGCGGAACATGGAATCGATATCGAGCCTCTACGGGGAGTTCGCGGCCGCCGATATATTCATCGATATGATAAGCCATTCCGGCTCCACAGGCCCCAAGCTGTCGATTTCCTTCACCGTCAACTCAAAGGACATGGACGGGACCAAAAAGATACTAGCGGGAATCGCCAAGAAACATGCGGGGGTACAATCCGGCATAGAGGACAGGATCACGAAGATCACCGTCGAAGGTCCGGGCATGGAGTTCCAGTCCGGCGTCGCGTACCGGCTGTTCTCGTGCATGGCCAAGGCGGGCATACACATCATGGCGGTGACTACGTCAGAAGTGAAGATTTCTTTTATAACATCGAACGATGAGGTCGACCATGCGGTCTCGATCATCAAGAAGGAATTCGGTGTCTAGAAGCGACCGATCGCCGTACTGAAGACGCGCGGCCGCCCGTGGCTTCAGGCCTTGGGCGGCTTTTTCTTGGCCGAAGCCCTGTCTAACAACCCTCCCTTTGGGGCTCCCTTCGGGGTACCCTTTTGGGGACTTTTCGTAACAGCGGGAACCTTGCCGGGTTTCGCCACGGCTTTCTTGGGAGGCTTGGCGGGAGCTTTTTTCGCGGCCGCGGACTCACCGGCCGTGGATTTGGAGCCAACTTTTGTTCCGCCGGCCGTCTTCTTCCCGACTGTCCTGGAAGCGCTTTTTGCGGCCCTCGCCTTTACGCTTGCAGCCGCTTCTTTCAGCGTCGCCGCCTTCCGGACCGTTTTCGAAGCCGTCTTCGGGGCTGGCTTAAGCGCCGCAACCGGAGTCGTCTTCGGAACGGCTTCGTCGAACAAACCCTTCTCGCCCTCGGCCGCGGCCGACAGCGCCTTCCTGGTCGACAGCCTCACGCCCTGGGCCTTGAGGCCCTTGACCGGATACGATTCCACCCTGAAGCGCTCGACGTCGATCTTGAAACGAGGCTTCGGCGCGCAGGTGACGAGGAAGGCCTTCTTCGGTTCCGCGGTGAAGTAAAGGACGGCAGCCCCTTCCGGCGCGAGCTGGTAATCCTTGTTCATTATCCACGCGTCGATCTGGCAGCGCTTGATATAGGCCGACCCGTTCTTCGGCTCCGCGTAGACGAGGCTGAACACAACATCGGCGAGCGTGTCCTTGTCGGCGATCCCGCAGTACAATACTCCTTTGTCAACGAACAGCCTCTCGGGGGCCGGCTGGACCGACCAGATTCCGCTGCGTCGGATGACGAGCACCTTGTCGTACGGGGATACGTCGAACTGCAGCTCGCCGCCGGATACGGCCGTGCCGAGATAACCTGTCTGCGGATCGTAGCGAAGCGCGATGTCGCGGCGGGCGACTTCCTTGGCGTCGACGCGGTCGAAGCTGGCTATTTTCGTCTTGCGCTTCCAGTCAGGCGCCAGGCGCTTGACAAGGCCTTCAAGGAAGCCGATGCCGTACTCGGTCAGGTGCACGAGGTGGAACCTGGCCTCCTTGAGCGCCGCCTTGATCCGCTCCATCTCGGAGCGGGCTTTTTCTATGTCGTACAGCGATATGCGGCGGATCGGGATCTTGAGCAGGCGCTCGACATCCTCCACGGTGACTTCGCGCTTGATCTCGGCCGCGAACGGCAGGAGGCCGTCTATCACCGCCCTGGTGACTGCCTCCTGGGTCTTCTTCGTCTCTATCGCCTTGTAGACGCGCTCCTCGATGAAGATGCGCTCGAGGGTACGCGCGTGTAGATCGTCGAGCAATTCGCGTACCGCCAGTTCCAGCTCGGCCTTGAGTATCGACAGGAGCCGCTTGGCGTGGTGGCGCAACACTTCGGTGACGGTCATAAGCGTGGGCTGGCCGTCCTTGATGACGAGGAGGTTGCACGATATCGACTGCTCGCACTGCGTGAAGGCGTAGAGCGCGTCGACGGTCTCCTGCGAGTACACGCCGCGCGCCAGCTTGACCTCTATCTCGACGCTCTCCGTTGTAAAGTCGCTTATCGATGCTATCTTGAGGCGACCCGACTTGGCCGCGGCCTCGACGCTCTCGATGAGGCTCTCGGTGGTGACGCCGAAGGGCAGGTCGCGGATGACTATGCGCTTGGGGTCGGAGGTGTCGAGACTAGAGCGTACGCGGACCCGTCCCTGCCCGTCCGCGTACTCGGCGGCGTCGACTATGCCCCCGGTGGGGAAGTCCGGCAGCAGCGTGAACTCTTCGCCGCGCAGGCAGGCAATCTCGGCGCGCAGTACCTCGACAGGGTTGTGCGGCAGGATCTTCGTGCTCATGCCTACGGCTATGCCCTCGGCGCCAGTCATGATGACGACGGGAATCTTGGCGGGGAACACGAGCGGCTCCTTGTTGCGGCCGTCGTAGCTCTCCTCGAACTCGGTTATCTTGGGATTGTAGAAGACGTCCTTGGAGAACACCGAAGCACGGCACTCGATGTACCTTGCCGCTGAAGCCTCGTCGCCCGTGAGCACGTTGCCGAAGTTGCCCTGCTTGTCTATGAACAGGTCCTTGTTAGCCAG
>CAZKJA010000328.1:0-4494 GCA_964552925.1 uncultured Treponemataceae bacterium | reverse complement strand
ATGAAAAATGCGACGACGAGAATCGTTATCAAAACAGAAATAGGAATCCAAAGTATATCCTCAAAACGTATGTAATCGAAGAATGGATGGCTGATACCCAAATACTCGCCCTTGCTGATCGACGATTCCAGCCCTATGAGCATCAGCATCGTCGCTATGGTAGCCAGCCAAGGATGAACCTTCAATTTGACTATCACAAAAATGTTTATGGCCTCGCAACAGAGCGCGAGCAACAGGGTAAGGAACAACGTTACTGGAAGCGGAACACCTGCTTCAATCAACCGGACGGTGGCTACTGACGAAAGCCCTATCACCCCGACAAAAGACAAGTCGAAGCTACCGGCAATCATTACCCCCGCGAGGCCCAAAGCCGGTATTGCTATAACCGCGCACGCTTCAAATACATTCAGAAGGTTGCCGGCAGAAAAAAATCCCGAGGACGCGATCGATACGAACAACAAAGATCCTAAAAGTATAGCGACAGGCAGCAGGAATTTATATTTGTTATACGTCTCTCTTTTCATCAGGAGCATCCTTCTTCAACCTGGGCCGCCTTGGTGCCAATGGCGTATGCCATGAGTTGTTCCTCGTTTGTGGCGTCCACATCGACGATGGCCTTCACGACGCCATCCCTCATTACGATTACCCTGTCGCAAAGCGCCTTGATTTCCTCGTATTCCGGAGTTATCAACAGAATCGAGGTACCATTGTCGGATAGAGTCCTGAGAATCCTGTAGACTTCTTCCTTGGCTTGCACATCGATGCCGGCGGTCGGGTAGTCGAGTACAAGTATGCTCAAATCAATTGACAGCCACCGGGCCAGGACGACTTTCTGCTGGTTGCCTCCGGATAATACACGCACGGGCGTATCGACACCTGTCGTCTTGACTTTCAGGTCATCGACCATGCGGGATGCGGTTTCCCTTTCCTTCCGGGTATTGATAAACCCGAATTGCGAAAATTTTTTCAGGTCAGCTATTGTGATATTTTCGGTCAGTGAATAATCAATAACCAGCCCTTCCCCCTTTCGGTCGCGGGGAACATAACCCATCTTCGCGTGTATTGCATCGATCGGTTTCCGGATATTACACGGCGTGCCATTGATATCATATGATTTCCACGTTGATCTCGAGAGGCCGAACAAGGCCTTCGCCAGGTCTTGCTGCCCCGCGCCTTCAGCCCCGAAAACACCCAGTATCTCGCTTTTTTTCAAGCTTACATCGATATCCCTGAGAATGCCGGAATTCAAGCCGGTGAGTTTCAGCGCCAGAATGTCCGCGTCAAGAGGCCTGGCACGGGGGAACCGTACAACTTTTGACTCGCTTCCAGAAATATGCTTGATTAAAAGCGCCTCGTCGATTTCCTTCAAATCCGCGTCGATTATCTTCTTCCCGTCTCGCATCACTGTAACGCAGTCGGCTAGCTTGAATATTTCCTCAAGACGATGGCTTATGTAAATGATGCTGACGTGCTTTGCCCTGAGCTCGGAGATAATACAAAACAGCATGTCGATCTCTGTCGATGAAAGCGATGCGGTTGGTTCGTCGAAAATAAGTACTTCGGGATCATTTATGAGCACTTTGGCAATTTGCACAAGTTGCCGTTGCGCTACGTTTAGATCCTTTATGAATGCATTGGGATCCAGATCGGTTCTCAACATTGTAGTGAGGATATTCTTGGCTTTATCGTACATTGCTTTCTTGTCAAGAAATAAACCGTTCTTTATGAGTTCGTAATTAAGCATTATGCTTTCGCTTACGGTGAAGAACGGAACGAGATCGTTCTCTTGATAGATGGCGCATATTCCTTTTTTCAATAAATCCGAAGGACTGCTACCACGGGCGACTTGTTCGCCATTTATTAGGTAAGAACCGGAATCAGCTTCATATACACCGGTTATTGTTTTTATCAATGTCGATTTCCCTGCTCCGTTCTTGCCGACGAGAGCTCTGATCTCTCCTTTTTCCAGCTTGAAAGAAACATTGTCGAGAGCTTTGACTCCGGGGAAATCCTTGGTAATGTCGCTCATCTCAATAACTGGCATGCTCAATGCTTTCTCCTTGAAAAGGGACGCCCCGAAGGACGTCCCTGGTATCAATTACTGTTTACTTCTTGTACTGCGGCAGCGTAGACAGTACTTCTGCCACGTTATCACGCGTCACGAGCACATGGGGTACGAATTTCATCACCGGTACCTTCTTGCCGGTTACCACCTCGATGGCGGTATCCGCAAGCGTCTGTCCGATCAGGAACGGCTGCTGGGCAACCGTTGCCTCGAAAGCCGAATTCTTGTCCGCGATCATGGCCATGGCCGTCGGATCTCCATCGAAGCCATACGTAGCTACCTTGCCGGCAAGACCCATGTCAGCGAGCGCCTGCGCGGCGCCGATGACGGGCATATCGAACAGTGTCCAGAACGCCTTGATGTTGGGATTGGCCCGCATCATATCCTTGGTCTTGTTGTACGCATCCGGGACGGTACCGGGCACTACATAAGCTTCAAGCGCTTGTACCTTCACTTTGGGATACGATTTGAGAACTAAATCGAAAACGCCTTTCCTCATCTCGGCAATCGGGGATCCGGGTCGGAAGAAAACTCCAACCTCGCCCTCGCCATTCAAATCGCCGACCATCTTCAGGACCAGTTCGGCCATGGCCGCGTAGTTGTTAGTCGCGATATTGCACAGGCTCGACGGATCCTGGAAGTCCGCGGTAATCACGGGAATTCCCGAGGCACGAGCTTCTTTCAACGCGGGCGAGAGACTTTGGGTTTGACCCAGGATCACCGCGATTACGTCGACTTTTCTGGCGATGAGCGTCTTGACATCGGCAAGTTGTTTTTCCGGCTTGCGCTCGCCATCAAAGGCTATGACATCGACTCCCCAGGCCTTGAGCCTCGACACAGCGCCGTTGTACGCGTTGATATCCCAGTTGTGCTCTGTTCCGATTACGGAGACACCGACTACCGGTTTTTTCCCTTGCTTGTTCAACACCTTGAAGCTTCCCGGTTTCATTTCCTGGGATCCAACAAGAGCGACCGCTGCCAAGCAGAAGACAACCATCGCGACGCTGATGATAGAGCCCTTTGCTCTCTGCATTTTCATAGTCCACCTCCTAAGATTTACCAACCAGCATTCAAGACCAACAACGCGGTCTTTTCATCAGTAATCAAACCATGTAAATAGCCGCCGCGGATCGCGCCTGCAATCGGGAGAACCTTGGCGTCGCCGTACGCAGTTGCATAAATCGGGCACTTCATGGGGAAATCGGCGCAAACGGTTCTTTCGTTTATCGCCGTGTGCATGAGCTTCCCGTCGATTGCGTAGAAATGTCCGAAAATTTCTCCGACGGCTCCGCTGGAAATAATTACCTCAACCTCCTCCGGCGCGAGGAAACCGTGACTGAATATCAAGGAGTTCCTGATATCTCCCAAACCGATAAACGCGACATCGACGCTGTTCGCCAGAGCAAGCACGGGCTCGATTATCAAATCCTTCCGCAAGACCGAAGCCATTTCAGTCGTGCTGGCGATCGCCGGGGCCCAGATATGGTGAAAATCAGCCCCCAGTATTTCCGAAAGCCTCCAGCCGGCCGAGTAAGTATTCGCCGCGAAATTCGGCATCGCGTTGCCGGTAAGCGATACGAAATACTTGACTTTCTTCTTCGTGATCGGCCCTTCGATTTTCCCGAATCCCCGGGCTACTATCCTGCTGGCGCCGATGCCGATCTTCTCATACCTTGCGCATGCATCAAGGAATCCCGCCGCCATCGCCTGGGCGACGAACTCCCCGGGGACCTTGCCGCTTGGCACTATCGTAATATTTTCCAACCCGGTAGTCTCGCGAAACCTTTTCTCAAGCGAGAACAATGAAAAATGATTGGATTTAATTTTTATCTCAACTATTTTTTCATCACGTATATTCTTGAGCAGCCTCGTTACCTTGATCCTCGGGATACCCAGCATCTCGCCGATCTCCTGCTGGCTGAGATCCTCGTAATAGTACAGCCAAGCGATGCGGGTCAACATCGCCCGATTGTTCAAATGTTCATCCATGTGTACAACTATGCAGCCGGTTTTTTATCCTGTCAAGTTTTTTCATTTCGTCCCCACGATTCCGCAGCCCAATTCCGCCACCTTCGCCTCCGTCGGAATCCCGTTCGCGCTCCACCCGCGCAGAGCGTAATACTCCTCAAGCGATTCCTCGAGATCCGGGGGAAGGTTATCCCCGGCCCCGCCTCCCTTGGGCGTGAATCGTATGCGCCCGGGCAGCGTGTCGTCCTTCCTGCTGACTCCGCGAGTTGTGTTGTACAGGCGCTTGACGTTGAAGATGCGCTCCCCCGCTTTAAAGAACTCCACGATATCCATGTTCCACCCTGTGGCGAGGTTGAGCCATTCGAGGGCTCGGGTCGCGCTGCTCCCCCCGCCTATCGAGAACTTGCACAGCTTGAGGCTGTCCATGAGGCCCATGTAATCCTGGGTGGCGATCACAAGCT
>CAZKJA010000327.1:0-4513 GCA_964552925.1 uncultured Treponemataceae bacterium | reverse complement strand
CGGCGCTCCTGGCGCCGACGACCACGCGGGCCTCGCCCCGGAGCACGCGCCGCCACTCGGCCAGCTTCTTTGGGGCGGTAAGCCCGGAATGGATCACCGCGCACAGCTCGCCGAAGCGATGGCGCACGGCGTCGACAACCTGGCGGGTGAGCGCTATCTCGGGCACCAGGTATATGACGCCCCGGCCTTCGGCGAGCGTCGCCTCGGCGGCCTCGAGGAAGACCTCGGTCTTGCCGGTTCCCGTCGGGCCGTACAGGTACCAGCGACCGTCCGCCTTGGAGAGTATTCGCGAGAGCGCAGCCCGCTGCTCCGCCGAGGGGACGAGCGTCGTCCCGGCGATCCTGACGTCGTCGAACGACGCCGACTCGCCGCCGGAGGACGAGCGCCTGCCGCTCTCGCGCTCCGCCGACGGCATCATCGCCGACAATGCTTCGCCGAGCGAGCAGAAATACATTCCCGCGATCCATTTGGCCAGCGCCAGGGTCTCCGGGCCGAACAGCGGCTCGGCGTCGACAAGGCGGAGATATGGCTTGACGAGGGCCGGGTCTATTTCGGCCTGGTCGCCCGAACCGACGACCCAACCTGTAGCCTGGCGCCTGCCCAGAACCGCCTCCACCCGCGAACCGACAGGAGCGTCGATGCCATCTGGGTTGCGGTAGCTCCACTGTCTGTCGACGGGGACGTCGAAGGCCACCGAGACGTAGGTCGCCACGGCTGCTAGTCCAGGCCGTCGAGTATCGACCTGAGCAGCTTGAGGTCTTCCCAGGCCGGCCGCTTGTAGGTATCGTCGCGCAGGAGGGCGCTGGGATGGTACGTGGCGACGAGCGGGACGCCCTTGTATTCGTAGCGCCTGCCGCGAAGCTTGCCTATGCCGTCTTTAACGCCCAGCAGGGCCTGCGAGGGAATCCGTCCGACGGCGAGGAAGGCCCTGGGTCTGAGGAGTCCGATCTGCCTGTCCAGGTAGGGAATGCACGCGGACTGCTCGTCCGGGGCGGGGTCGCGGTTCATCGGTGGCCTGCATTTGACGATGTTGCCGATGAAGCAGTTGGTTTCACGCGAAAGGCCGATGGATGATAGCATCTTGTCGAGCAACTGCCCGGCCGGTCCGACGAAGGGTATGCCGCTCTTGTCCTCCTCGGAGCCCGGCCCCTCTCCTATAACCATTACGAGGGGGTGGGTTGAACCCGTTCCAGGGACGACGCGGTTCCTGCCGGCCGCGAGCCTGCAGAGCCTGCATCGGGCAATCTCCACGCCTATCGCCTCGAGGCTGTCCCCGCTTCGCGGCTCGTCGCGCCGCGCTTCTCCCTGGCGAAGTCCGGCGGACTCGGCTGGCGCCGGGAGTGCGTTGGTGGCTCGATCCGGTATTGACGCGAAATCAGGTACTTCGCGCGTGCTTGTATGGCCGTCGATCAAGCTGTCCTCTATCAATGAGAGCGCCTCGTACAGCGTCCTTCTTCCTTCATCGGACATCGATGCTCACCCCCTTTCAGCCAAAAAGTTGCGGAACTCCATCGATACGTCCCGCGCTACCCGTGCCGCCGTCGCTCCGAGGAGCATGTATACTTCCCGCCCGAGAGTCGCATCGGCCTCGCAGGCGGCTTTCAATCTGGAACTTTCGAATCGCAACAGGAGGCTGCGCTCGCGGGCGAAGGCGCCGAGGTTCCTGCGCGCTCCATCGAGAAACGACAGCATGCCGAAAAAGGCGCCGGAACGGAGTACCAGCAACTCCGAGTCCCTGTCGCGTTCCGAAGGCAGCCGCGCGCGTATTGTGATGATGCCGTTGATTATCAGGAACACATCGGAAGAAGAATCGTCTTCATTGAATACGAATGTATTCTCGGCGACGCTGAGCAGCGACGCGGTATCAGCCAACGCTTCGAGGCGCTGTCCGTCCAAGCGCTCGAAACCGGGTATACCGCGCAATATTTCCTGTATTTCCGGATCATGACCCATTATGAACTCCCGATCTAGTGCGTTGCCTGTCTATCTGGCACCTTGCGTGCAAGGATAGCGCAAAAGTCCGACACTGGAAAGCGCGGATATATTTTGGTATCGTGTCATCGTGCCAGCCTGGATCGCCATAGTCGCCGGTTTCGTAACCATCCTCGTATCGCTGGGCATCGAATCAGCGAGGCTCGACCGCATCCGGCGCGCCCTCGTCCTGCGGATTGGCGTCACGGGCACCCGCGGCAAGTCGAGCGTGACGAGGCTGATAGCAGCGGCTCTTCGAGGCGCCGGGTACCGCGTGGTCGCCAAGACCACCGGTTCGCGCCCGATGCTCATCCACTCTGACGGCTCCGAGGAGCGTCTCGACCGCGCCGGAGCGCCAAGCATACTGGAACAGAAGAAGCTGCTCTTTCTGGCGCGCGACGAAGGCGCGGACGCCGTGGTCTCGGAAATAATGAGCGTCCTGCCGGAGAACCAGGCCGTCGAGTCGGCGAAGATACTCGGCCTGAACGTTTGCGTGCTCACCAACGTACGCGTCGACCACGAGAGCGAGCAGGGTTCGTCGAAGCCCGAGGTGGCCAAGGCGCTTTCCAGCTCGGTGCCAAGCGGAGGAGTCCTGGTCTGCGCTGCTGGCGCCGACCTGCCCGAACTGCGCGGGGAGGCCGCGCGGAAGGGAAGCGTCCTGCGGGTCGCGCCGCCTCGCATGCCGGAGGCAATGCGCGCCAAAATGCCTCGCCTCGCGTACGATGAGTTCGACGACAACCTGGCGACCGCGCTGGAGACCTGCCTCGCGCTCGGGCTCGACGGGGAGCAGGCGCTGCTATCGATGGCGGACGCGGTGCCCGACCTCGGCGCCTTGCGCAGCTGGTCATGGATCGACGAAGAGAGCGGCGCGGCGGTGACTTTCACGAACGCCTTCGCCGCGAATGATGTCGAGTCGAGCCTCGCCGTGCTCGACAGGATATCCTCGCGGCCGGCAGGCTCCAACGCCGCGCCGCTCGTCGGCATCCTCAACCTGAGGGCCGACCGCGGCGAGCGCACTCTCCAGTGGCTGCGCGCCTTCCTGGACGGCCTGCCCTCCGGTCTGGCCGCAATCCACGCGATCGGGTTCCACGCGGGGCTCGTACGCCGCCGTCTAGCCGCCGCCGGCATACGGTGCGGCGCGGAGAGCGGCCGCGACCCTGAAGCTTTGTTCCGCCGCCTGCTCGAGACGTACCCTTCGGGTTTCCGCGCGGTCGGGCTGGGCAACATGGCGGGGCCGGGCGCGGCCATCGTCGACTGGTTCGCCAGGCGGGGGACCATCGATGCTCGCTGAACCTTTGCTCTTGGGCCTCATCGTATCGATGGGCTTCCATGAACTGACCGGCTTGTCGCCGGGCGGCATAGTCGTACCGGGGATACTGGCGCTGTACCTTGCCGAACCCCTGCGCCTCGCCGGAACGCTCGCCGTCAGCCTTGCCAGCCTCGGAATCTACGCCCTGTTGTCGCGATGGCTCATCCTGTTCGGGCGGCGGCGCTTTTTCGTGCTCGCGACGACGGCGGGCATCCTGGCGGCCGTCGTAAGCGCGGGCGCCCCGGCCTTGTTTCCCGCCGCTCCCGACCTGAGGGCCGTAAGCCTTATAGTGCCGGGACTGCTCGCGAACGCCTGCCAGAAGCAGGGGGTGGCGCCAACGCTTGCGGCGACGACAGTCGCAGTCACTATAGTCCTCCTTGCGATGCGGCTCCTGTCGGTCTGGGGCCTGCCATGACCCGCGCGAGGATGGCGCTCCTGCTCGCCGCTGCCGCCCTGAGCGTCGTCGCAATCGGCGTGGAGAGGCGGCTCGTTCCCTACCGGCGCTCTCCCCTGTACGGCACCATGGCCACCGCGGCGTCGGCGATGGAATCCGCCGGCCGAGCCGTCCGCGAACGCAGGCTGGAACTGGGCATCGATATCGACCCGGCGGCCGATCCCAACGCGAGCGGCTACATCGGCGTGGAGTATTCCGGGATGACAACGTCCCTGGGCGACCTTGCCGCCAAGCGGACGACGGCGAATCCCGACATGGCGGCCCTGATGGTCCTCCTCTTTGACGAGGCTGGCGTCAGGCCCGGCGACGCGATAGCCGTGGGCGCCTCGGGTTCGTTCCCCGCGGCCACGATCGCCGCCCTCGCGGCGGCCAGGGCGATGGGGCTGGAGGTCGCGCTCATCGTGTCGCTGGGCGCGTCGAGCTGGGGAGCGAACATCCCCGGATACCCGTACCTGGCGATGCACGAAGCCGCGAAGCCGGCGCTCGGTTATGACTTGCTGGCGCTGTCCCTGGGCGGCGACGGAGATTCGGGCGGCGGCATTGACGGCGAAGCGCGCGCGCGGCTCCTCTCCGCGATCGACAGGAGCGGAATCTACATGATAGACGCCAGGGACGAGGCCGAGGCGGTGCGGCGGAGGATGGAACTCTACGACAATTTCGCCAACGGGAAGCGCTACGCCGCCTTCGTCAACGTGGGGGGGGCCTCCGCCAACGTCGGCAGCGGCTCGGGAGCGGTGTAGCTGCTGCCCGGGGGGAAACGGCTGCCGCTGAAGGCTTCC
>CAZKJA010000326.1:0-4529 GCA_964552925.1 uncultured Treponemataceae bacterium | reverse complement strand
CCATCCGGTGACAGGCGCTTCGATGAGGATCGAGGCTCCGTACCCCAAGGATTTCAGGGCGCTGGTCACGCAACTTGAGAAACTTTAGCCCGGCTCTGGCTCCTTGTCGTTTCCTGCCATTGTCTATATCCTAGAGGAAGTCCTTAACAAGGGCCCGGGCGCCTGGCGCCACGATCCGTCACCCAATCGGAAGTACCATGAAGAAGACTCTTGTCGCGATAGCGGCGCTGACTTTAATCCTTGCGTCGTGCAATTCGCAGGGCAAGGAAAAAGCCGCCGAAGGCTCTGAAAAAGTCGACGTAAGCTACGCGTTCGGCTACGCTGTCGGTTCGAGCATCGTGCCCACCGGCGTCGAGGTCGATTACGACTCGTTCCTTGCCGGCATGAAGGATTTCATAGAGAAGAAAGACGCCAAGATGACCTTGGAAGAGGCGCAGGTCGCCATCCAGGGCGCGATCATGGAAGCCATGGAGAAACTCGCGGAGAAGAATGCCGCCGCCGAGACGGCCTTCCTGGCCGAGAATGGCAAGAAGGCCGGCGTAAAGACCACGGCCAGCGGTTTGCAATACGAAGTGCTCAAGGAAGGCACCGGCCCCAAGCCTATCGAGACCGATATGGTCAAGGTTGATTATGTCGGTACCTTGATCGATGGTACCAAGTTCGACAGCTCCCTGGACGCCGGCCAGCCCGCGGTATTCCCCGTCGGTCAGGTGATTCCTGGCTGGGTTGAAGCCATCCAGCTGATGAGCGTGGGTTCGAAGTACAAGCTGTACATCCCTTCCGCCCTCGCCTACGGGCCCGAAGGTTCCCAGGGCGGTATCGCCCCCAACTCCTTGCTTATTTTCGAAGTGGATCTGCTCTCCATAGAAGCCTCCCCCGGTAAATGACGTTTGGCGCGGTCCCGGTTCCGGCCGGGACCGCGTTGCAAGCTTTCAATGATTGACCTGCACACGCATTCCACGGCAAGCGACGGCATTCTCTCCCCGACGGCACTCGTCGAACAGGCGGCATCGGCGGGGCTTACGGCCATCGCCTTGACCGACCATGATACTGTCGCGGGTCTTCCCGAGGCGTCCACGGCCGCAGCGAGGCTGGGCCTGCGCTTCATCCGGGGCATCGAGATAGAGATAGCCTTCGAGCCCGGCGAGTTCCACCTACTAGGTCTTGACCTGCTTTCGATCAAGCCGCCGTTGGTGGAGATTACCGCACGGATGGCCGGCTCGCGCGAAGACCGGAACAGGTCGATGATAGACCTCCTGCAGGCCGATGGCGTGGATATCGATTACCAAGAGCTGCTCCGGATGGCCGGGCTGGGCACGATAGGACGCCCGCATATCGCCGAGCTTCTCGTCCGCAAGAAAATCGTCAAGAACAAGCAAGCCGCCTTCGACCGCTACCTGGCCAAAGGCAAGCCGTACTACCTGCGCAAGGCCTGCGTCGAACTGGACGAGGCTATCCGGGTCATCCATGACTCCGGAGGGCTCGCGTTCGTTGCCCATCCGCTATCGCTTTTCGCGAGCTGGAGCCGTCTGCGAACCCTGTTCGTAGAGTGGAAGGAGCGCGGGATCGACGGCATCGAGGCCTGGCACCCGATCGCCAGGGTGCGGGATTGCGAGCGTCTGGCGGCGATGGCCCGTGAGTCGGGTTTCCGCATTAGCGCCGGCAGCGACTACCACGGTCCGACGCGACCCGAGCGTAGACTCGGGCACACCGCCGGCGAGCGGCCCATCGGGGAAGAATTCCTGGCGGCGCTGGAGCGGTAGGGTCCTCAGCCCCTCCTGCACCCCGAGCAACCGAGCACGTGAACGTGCTTGCGTGTGGGTTTGTCGAAGTATCGGGCGATGAGGTAGCCACCCCTGGGAACGATTTTCTGGCAAACGGGGCAAATCCGGCCGTAGCGCGAATTTTCCGGCCAGCAATACGGGCAACCGTAGATTTTCATCAATTTTTCAGTAGCGGCGCTTTTGACCACGCTGGATTTCACGAGCATCCCCGGGGCAAGGCGCTCGCCGCAGACGGGGCAGTTCCTGACTCCGACGTTCTTGTCGTGCATCTCTCCGGCGTTGTCGGCAACGAAGCGAGGGCTCAGGCGTTCCTTGCGTGCCATTGCGGGGGCATAGATGAAGGCCCAGAATAACCAGAGCAGCAAGGCGCCGACCGAGGCCAGGATGGTTGCGAAAACGATATCGTCCATCGACGCAGTATAGCACGGCACGTCGTTGACGATAGCCGCCTCCCGGGCGATACTATCGTCAATGTCAACTTTGTTCATGGTCGCGACGCCTATAGGCAACCTCGAGGATATCACACTGCGCGCCGTCCGGGTGCTCGGAGAGGTCGATTACATCGCCTGCGAGGATACCCGACATACGCTCAAGCTACTCAACCATCTGGGTATCAAGAAACCTCTGCTCGCGTGCTACGCGTACGAGGAGGAGAAGGGATCAGCGCGTATCCTGGGCTTGCTCGAGCAAGGCAGGAGTGTCGCGTATTGTTCCGATGCGGGCACTCCCGGCCTGTCCGACCCCGGCATTCTCGCCGCGTCGCGCGCCAGGGAGGCTGGCCACGACGTCGTGCCGGTTCCCGGGGCGAGCGCGTTCGCGGCCCTGGTTTCGGCCTCGGGGGTACTGCACCGGGCCGTCACCTTCGACGGCTTCCCGTCCCCCAAGCCCGGCAGGCGCAGAAGCCGCGTCGCCGAGCTGATGGGCAGGGAGGAAGCGTTCATTATGTACGAATCGCCCCACAGGATTGTGAAGCTTTTAGCCGATATTGTAGGTGTGGACCCCCAGCGGCGCGTATGCGTAGGCCGGGAGATGACAAAGATATACGAGGAATTCCTCGTAGGCACAGCTGCGGAGGTCCGCGATATCCTGGCGGCGAGGCCCGAAGTCAAGGGCGAGATCGCGCTACTTGTATCCGGAGCCAAAAAGGCAGGGGCCAACGATGACGATTGACAGGCTTAACCCGCTGGATCCGATCCAGCCAAAGAAACCCTCCGGCGTCTCTCACGTCGACAGGAATTCAGGGAGGGATTCAGTCAGCCTGTCCTCCGAAGCCGTCGTGAAGGCCGAGCTCTTCAAGGCTTTTGAATTGGCCAAGGCCGCGCCGGATGTCAGGATGGACCGTGTAGCCGAGCTCAAGGCGAAGATCGACGATCCGGCGTACATGACGGACGCGATCCTTGGCGTTACGGCGGACCGAATACTCGACCAGCTTCTTTGATTTTATGGCTTGATTTTGATCAGGGCGGAGGCTTGCTTCCGCCCTTTTTATTATTCCAAGGCGGAAGGTGAGCCATGGCAGATTTCAGGTTCCATGTTCCGGCTGATTGTTTTATAGGGCAGGATGCGCTATATAAGCTGCCGCTCGTGCTGGAAGGCGGCCCCGAGCGGGCGCTTTTGGTAGCCGATCCTGGTCAGGGCGATGCCAAGATGGTGGAACGGCTCACGACGGTGCTCGAAGGCCGCGGCATGCAGCTTATCCCGTTCGACGACCTGGCTGACCGTCCCTCGTCGTCCGCGGTCGAGGAGGCCGTCTCTCTTGTCCGCGGTTCGCGGGCTCCGCTTATCATCGGAGCCGGGGGGATCAGGACCCTGCACGTGGCAAAGGCTATCGCCGCGATAGCGCCTGGCGATGCCACGATCGACTCCTGGATCGACGGGGAAGCGCCAGTTCGCAATCCGCTGCCGCTCGCCCTCGTACCCACCAGCTACCGCGACCCGTTCCTGCTGTCCGGCGGTCTCGTGCTGACCGACGCGCGGACGGGGGGGGCTGTGTTCCTGCAGGCGCGACGCGGTGTGGAGACAGCCGTCATCCTCGATCCCAACACGTTCTCGGGTCTTTCAGCCAAGGCTTCGGCGGCGGCACTCCTCGACGGCGCCATGGCCGCGATCGAAGGCTACGCCTCGGCTCGCGAGGGTTTCCTGTCGGATATGGCCCTGCGCGAGGCCGTCAGCCTGTACATCCACGCGCTCGACGTGGCCATCCAGCGGCCCGAGGATCCGCAGGCAAGGATAGATGGAGCCCGCGCCTTCTTCCTTTCAGCGTTGGGCCTGGCCGCGTCCTCGCCGGGACTGGGCACCGCCGTCTCGTTCGCGATAAACGCCCGCTGGGGAGTGCCCAAGGCGAACCTCGCGGCGGTGATCCTGCCGTACCTCCTCGAGTCGCTTTCCCGCTCCCGGCCGGAGAAGATCGCATCCCTCGCGCCGCTGCTTTGCGAGGTCGATCCTAACGAAGGCGCCGCCGGCGCCGCGGCGCGCGCGGTCGAATCGATGCGTACGCGGCTGGGACTGCTGAAGATCCCGAGCAGGCTAAAGGACTTCGACCTGAACCTGGAACGGCTCGTCGAGACGGCGGAAGCCGCGCGCAAGTTCGATTTCATGAATTTCCTCCCCCGCACGATGACCGTCGACGACGTGTTCGACTTTATAAAGACGGTGTACTGAGGGGTGCATAGGAATTTTGAACACAGAGACACGGAGAAGATGAGAAGAAAATAAATTTGAGGATAGGATTAGGAAATTTGAACA
>CAZKJA010000325.1:0-4539 GCA_964552925.1 uncultured Treponemataceae bacterium | reverse complement strand
ACAATCCCGCCTCGGAGATTCATGGTTCCGGGGATGCGCGTACGCCGGCCGGGGTATCGCTGCCGGGAAGCATCGAACTGGGACGAGGGGGAAGCATGATCGACGACGGCCTTCACGGCGATTCCGTGGCGCTCTTGAAATACTTGATCTCGGTACGAAGCGATACCGCCACGTCCCTCGAGGCCGACATGGAGAGAGCTATCCTGGGGTACATCGCGGGCATCCCGTGGTTCCGGGAGCATGGGAATTATGGACTCGAGGACCTGCCCGGCGACAAGTATGGACGAGGGCTGGTCTGGGCGCTGTTGCGGGGAAGGCGCGGCAGCGGACATGCAGGCGAGAGCGCCGGCCGCCGTACGGTTGTACTCCTCAACCACCACGATGCCGTCGACACTTTCGATTACGGCCGGCTCCAGCCCCTGGCGTTCGATTCTGACGGGCTCAGTGTCCGCCTCTCGGCCCTGGCAGGGAAGGGCGAGCTGATCCTTGGTACTGATGTGGTCGAAGACCTCGATTCCGGAAAATGGCTCTTCGGCCGGGGGGGATGCGACATGAAATCGGGGACCACTGTCCAGCTGGTCGCCTTCGAGCGGCTGGCCGAAGAAGCGCAGGATCTCGCGGTCGACGTTCTCTATATGTCGGTGCCCGACGAGGAGAACGTCTCCTGGGGAATGCGCCACGGGGCGAGGTTGCTGGTAAAGCTCAAGGAACGTTATGGACTTGACTACCTCGTCTTGATGGATTCAGAGGCGCACGAGCGTAGCGTGGCGGATATCCCCGCGTTCTACGACGGCAGCATCGGCAAGACAATGCTTTCCGTATACGTGAAAGGCGTAAAGAGCCATATAGGCGACATCGCCCATGGACTGAACCCCTCCCTCATTCTGTCCAATATTGTGCGCATAACCGAGATCGACCGCGATGCCAGCGAATCCGAGGAGGGTGTCCGCTCGCCGCCCCCTTCCTGGAGCTTCGTACGGGACTTCAAGGAGTGTTACGACGCCTCCATCCCGGAGGCCGCCGGCGGCTATATCAGTTTCCTTCCGATGGTCCGAAAACCGGGGGAGATACTCGAGTATATGCGGGCGAAATGCGAATCCGCTCTGGAAGAATCGATCGCCCGCTTCCGGGACTCGTTCCGCGATTACGACGGGGGCCGCCCGGTACCCTTTTCCCGGGAAAGCCGGGTGCTGCGGTTCGGCGAGCTCCTTGCGGACGCGCTCGCCCATGACCCCGAAGGGACCGGACCGGCCCTCGATGCTGTTTATCGGGAATGCCGGGAAGCGCTGGCGCGCGGGGAGTCGAGCCTGCCGGAGTGCAATTTTTCGATAATCAAAGCCCTCCTTGAGCGCGTGCCCTACGGCGGCCCCGTCGTGGTCGTCGCGCTGTCGCCGCCCTACTATCCCAATATCTCGAACCGGCATCTGGAGGGGATCGATCCGGAGAAAAGGCGCTTCGCCGAGCGGCTGCCCGACCTGGTACGGGCGGCGGGAGAGAAGGTCTATTCCCGGCAGATGGAGCGGAAGCCGTATTTCATGGGTATCTCCGACCTGAGCTATGTCGCGTTCCTGGACGCGACGGAAATCGCCTGCGTGCGCGAAAACATGCCGCTGCTTCAGGCCGGGATGTACGATCTTCCATTCGAGGATATGGCCAGCGTCTCCATGCCGATCCTGAATATAGGCGCATGGGGCAAAGACCCTCACAAGTTCACCGAGCGGGTATACATCCCGGATGTGGCCGAGGCCGTACCGGCGCTGTACGTGGAATTGATACGGGCAATCGGCCAGCGAATTGCCGTTGGCGGGAATAACTAATCTTGGCTTATTCGGGAGGAAACGCGCCCATGTCGTACACAGTATCCCTGCCCCTGCTTCACGATCACCATTCCCACGTCAGCCTCTACGCGGCGATGGAGGGACAGCCCGATCTCTTCGACCTCGTTGCCGGCGAAGCTCACGCGTTGCTGCGTTCCCTGCCGACCGACAGACTCAACGTGGTAAAAGGCTGGAAGACCCATGTGGTTCCACTTCCCCGGGAGTTCCTGGCCGCGCTCCCGCCGGTCATCGTAGTCAACGCCACACTTCACGGTTTCGCGTACAGCCCCGCGGCGATCCCTTTCATCGCGCGTCTATGGCCTGAATTCGCCGAACATTTGGACGATAAGGCCTGGGGTGAGCGATCCCTCCCGGACCTGTTCGCCTTCTACGGGCAGATCGCCGGCCTCGACGCGGGCAAGCTGGCCTCGTTCATGGAGAAAGTAGAGAGGCTCGGCATCGGATCGATCGAGGACATGAGCATCTCGGGCGCCGACGCACTTGAGGTGATACGCGCGTCGGCTTACGCCAAACGTATTTCCGTCTGGGCCACTCCAAGGGTCTACAGCAAGCTGTCGCCTGGCGATCGCGACGCCTGCAAGGGCCTCAAGATATTCCTGGACGGCTCCCTCGGCGCAAAGAGCGCCGGGCTCGACGTTCCTTTCCTGGACGGCATTGAAGGGTACCTTCTGTATTCGGACGAGGATCTGGGGCGCCAGCTTCGTGAGCTGGCCGGATACGGAACCGCGCTCTCAATCCACGCCATTGGCCACAGGGCCATCGAGCAGGCGTTGCGGATGCTCGGGAATGTAGAGGATTCAGGACTTTCGTTTCCGCAGGTGCGCCTGGAACATGTGCAGTATATAAGCGAGAGTCAGGCACGGAGAGCCCGGGACCGCGGATACCTGCTCTCGATGCAGCCCAATTTCTCGGCCGATTCCATAGATTTCGCCGATCGCCTTCCGCCTCGCCTGTTACGGGAGAATAATCCGTTCCGCATGCTCATCGACAGGGTGGGCTGTGTCCCCGGCCGGGATCTCATCTTCGGCTCCGACGGAATGCCCCACGGCATCGAAAACGCCCTCCAGTGGAGCCTGTTCCCTGCCTTCGATGGACAGCGCCTGACGGCAGATGAATTGCAGCTGGGCTACAGCCGGACCGACCAAAAGCCCGGCGCCCCGTCGACAAGATTGCTCATTGACGAGGGCCGAAGGGATGTACGTTTGCGTGTTTCCGTATAGTATCCGAATATAAATACAGTTTTACCCATATAAAGTTGACACCCCATACTCACTGTGCTACAAAGGCTGTAAAGGGCAGAGGATTGTCGTAGCCCCTTTCCTGAAGACGGTCGATCCGAATCCCTTTAATCATAAGTTTTCCTGACGAAGGAGTGAGAGATGAAGAAGCATTGGCTCTTCCGGTTCACGACAGTCCTGTTTGCCATCCTCGTGTTGGCATCGTGCAGCCGCAAGGCGGGAACGAAGTCCGGGACCGAGGAAATAAAGATCGGCTGGCTTGGCGCCCTGAGCGGCGACCAGGCGGTCTGGGGCACCGCTGAACGTAACGGCACCTTGCTCATGATCGAGAAGATCAACAAGGCGGGCGGGATACTCGGCCGGCAGCTCAAGCTGGTCGACTACGACGACAAAGGCGATCAGCTCGAGGCAGTGAACGTGGCCAAGCGGCTCATCACCGAAGACAAAGTCGTGGCCATCATCGGGACCAACAGCTCCGGTCGCAACATCGCAATCGCGCCAATCGCGGAGAAGGCCAAGGTACCCGTCATCGCCACCTACGCCACAAACCCGCGCGTGACCCAGCCCGCGGAAGGCGAGCTCATGCAGTACACGTTCCGCGTCTGCTTCACCGATCCCTACCAGGGCTCCGTCATGGCGGATTTTTCCAAGAGCGAGCTCAAGGCTACGAAAGCCGCGGTGCTCTACGAGATCAGCTCAGACTACTCTGTGGGTGTGGCCCAGTACTTCCGGCAGCGCTGGAAGGAACTCGGCGGTGAACTCGTGGCCGACGAAGCCTTCAAGACCGGGGACGTCGAGTTCCGGGCACAGCTGACCAAGATCAAGGAAGCCAAACCCGACGTCATAATCATGCCGTTCCTCTACAAGGAAGTTGCCTTGGCCACGAAACAGGCACGCGGGCTAGGAATCCAGTCGATCTTCATTGGTGGAGACGGCTGGCCTTCCTCCGAGCTCCTCAAGATGGCCGCCGACGCTGTCGAGGGCTCATTCTTCGTCGACCATACGGATGTAAACATGCCTCAGGTCCAGGACTGGAGGACCGAGTACAAGGCGCGCTTCGAAAAGGACTTCGAGGTCAACGCGATAATGGCCCACGACGCGGTGCTCGTTCTCCAAGCCGCTATAGTGAAAGCCGGATCCGCTGATCCCGAGAAAATCGCCGACGCGTTGACCAAGATCGACCCCGTTCCGGGATACACCGGCAACATAAAGATCGATCCGAAGACACACAACCCGACCGGCAAAGCAGCCGCGATAATGGGCATCAAGGACGGCAAGTTCGGACTCCACACGGTCATGCAACCAATGCAGTGATCCGTCGCGCAGGTTTCCGGGGTAGGGCTTCATCCTTTCCCGGTTCCCGCGTGGTATTTCCCCTCCGCGGCCCCGGACCTCGGGCCGCGGACAAACCCGGCATATCCCCGCGGAGGCTGTTCCGATGAGTATGGTTTTTCAGCAGATAA
>CAZKJA010000324.1:0-4582 GCA_964552925.1 uncultured Treponemataceae bacterium | reverse complement strand
AGCATCGGCGATTCATACCCAAGAATCCTGTGTCCGGATTCGTTCAATAATAAAATATTACCTTCCAAATCTTCGGAAATGATAATCTCCGCGGCAATGTTTAAAAGCATCTCTGCTTTTTGTTTGCTTTCGCGCAATGCTTCTTCCATTTGTTTGCGATCAGTAATATCCTGCGAAATGATCTGAATCCCAGACAGGTTTCCATGAATGTCGGAAATCCTGGTGAAAGTACTGAGAAAATACTTGTTGCCGGCTGCCAGCGGCACGATATCCTCATAGACGACGGAAGCTTTCGAGGCACTGGTTCTTTTGATTCTATCCAAATACACATCCGCATCAGGCTTTGGGAATAACTCATATATTGATTTACCTGAGAATTCTTCCGGAACGCCTCCTAAATGCTTTGCGGCGAGTCGGTTGTATGACAGGACGATTCCATCATTCGTATAGTATCCGATGCCAACCCCCGCATTCTCATGCAACAATTTATATTTTTCTTCACTCTCGCGGAGGACCTTCTCGATCTCCTTGTTGTGGGAAATATCGATACATGCTCCGATATAACCGATGAACTCCTTGTCGTGATACTTGGGACTCCCATGATCCAATATCCATCCATACTCACCGTTTGCCTTGCGCAAACGATATTCCATAGAAAATTCCTTCCCCTGGTCGAATGCTTCGGTATAGATTTCCAAGCACCGTTCAAGATCTTCGGGATGAACACCTTCAGACCATCCATTACCCAACTCCTCTTCCAACGCTCTTCCGGTATACGAAAGCCATGTAGGATTGAAGTATGTGCATAGCTTGTCTAACCCGGATTCCCAAATCAAGACCGATTGAGCATTAGCCAGGGTATTGAAGCGGACATTGCTTTCTTCGAGGGATTCCTGGATATATCTTTTTTCAGTCAAGTCTTCCTTTACAGCTATATAGTTTGTTATTTCACCCTTGTTATTCTTGACAGGGGCAATGGTGGCAGACTCATAGTAGATTTCTCCGTTCTTTTTTTTATTTTTGAAATATCCCTTCCATTCGTTTCCTGATGTCAATGTACTCCATAAGTCAGCGTATACATTTTTTTCAGTCTTTCCGCTTTTTAGAAACCGGGGATTCTTCCCTATGACTTCCTCGCTTGAGTATCCAGTGACGTATGTGAATCGTGGGTTTACGTATTTTATAATGCCTTTTACATCGGTAATGATGATTATCACCGGGCTGGCCTCTATTGCCTTGCCCAAGACTATAAGTTCGCTCTCAATATTTTTTCGATCTGTTATATCCCGGCATGAAACGTATGCTCCAAGATATGAACCGGATGAATCATATAAATAATTGGCATGATCTTCGCGCCAGATATAGTCACCCTTGGAATTCTTTACTCTGAAAATATACGTCAACTCGCCTTGCTTGTTATTGACAGCTTCATGTATTGAAGCGAACATGGCATCGGAATCGTCAGGGTGGATTTCAGGGATGATTGCATCGCACCCCTTACCAAATTGTTCCAATTTTTTATAACCGAGTTGTTTTAAATATGAAGGCGAGGCGTAGTCGATTATGCCATCAGAATTGAAATGGATGATGCCGTCGGAAGTATTCTCGCTGATGAGCCGATACTTTTCTTCGCTAAGCAGCAGCGCTTTTTCCTTTTCGCTTTCCTTCTTTTTCGCTTCAAACAACTTGAACGCCATCTTGATCGAAGCATCAAGAACCGTGATCGACGAGTTCTTGACAACATAGCCATACGAGGTGATCTTTTCCGTCTTCTCGACGATCTCAGGTTCCGTATGCGACGAGACAAAAACTATGGGTATATCATGGTCTTTCAGGATGATTCCGGCGGCCTCTGTGCCATCGATACCATCGCCAAGATTGATATCCATAAGCACAAGGTCAATATCAGGGGATGCATTGACCGATTCCACGGCATTTTCGCCTGTGCGTGCGGTTTTGACAATATAACCATATTTTTCAAGTTGCATCTTCTCGGTCATGGCGAGTATCGTCTCATCCTCGACAAGGAGGATTGTTTTACCTTTGCTTGCTGACATATACACCCTTATTGGCTTTCAGGCACTGACTAAACAAGGAAGTATAAATGCATTTGATGAATTCGCAAATGACACTATTTCATGATCAAAATATTATGCCCTTTTTCAATTCATTCGAGGTCGAAAGTCGGTCGATGCGACCCCTCCAGAAAAGAAAATCCTCGCCCCAGATCGGCAGGGGGTTCGTTTAAATCCTTGTTTTTGAAGGATTTGTGCGGTTGCGGCGAAGTCCTGCCTCGGAGCTTCAGCCCGCCTCGTTGCGCTACAACGCCCAGGTCGCGGCTTCCGCTCCCCTGTTCTTTCCCCGTTTGGTTCCCAGATAGGCTTCCTGGACGATCGGATCCTTGAGCAGGACCTCGCCGCTTCCCTCCCGGATGATTTTGCCTGTTTCAAGCACGTAGGCCCGGGTGCCGATCGCCAGCGCTTTGTGCGCATTCTGCTCCACCAGGAGGATGGTCATGCCGTTCCGATTGATGGTCCTGATTATCTCGAATATCAGGTTGACGAGGATCGGCGCGAGACCCAGGGAGGGCTCGTCGAGGAGCATCAGCTTGGGCTGGGCCATCAGTCCCCGGCCGATCACGAGCATCTGCTGCTCGCCGCCCGAGAGGCTTCCGGCGTACTGATGCCTTCTTTCCTTGAGGCGGGGGAAGAGCGCATAAGACTCCTCGAGCGAAGCCTGGACTGAGGCTTTCCCCTTGCGGAGGTACGCCCCCAGAAGGAGGTTCTCTTCGACGGTCAGGTTCGCGAAAACCTGCCTTCCCTCGGGCACCTGGACTATGCCCTTGGCCACGACCCGATGCGCCTTGTCGGTCAGCGGCTTGCCGAGGTAGGATATCTGCCCCTGGTACGGCTTGACGATCCCGGATATTGAATTGAGAAGCGTCGATTTCCCGGCTCCGTTCGCCCCGATGATCGTGACGATTTCGCCCTCGGCGACATGGAGTGTCAGTCCCTGAAGAGCGTGGATGCCGCTGTACGCGACATGAAGGTCCCGTATTTCGAGCAGCATGCTACACCTCTTCCTCGCTACCCAGGTACGCCTCGATGACCGCGGGGTTGGACTGTATCTCCTCGGCCGTACCGCTCGCGAGCGTCTTGCCGAAATCGAGGACGACTATGTGTTGGGACAGGCCCATCACCAGCTCCATGTGGTGCTCGATCAGGAGGATCGTCAATTTGAATGTCTTGTGTATATGGTCGATGAAGTCCATGAGCTGGCAGGTTTCGTCGGGATTCATTCCCGCGGCCGGCTCATCCAGGAGCAGAAGCTTGGGCTCCTGAGCCAGGGCCCGGGCGATTTCGACCTGGCGCTGATATCCGTAAGGCAGGTTGCGCGCTTTCTCTTCGGCACGGTCGGCCAAGCTTACCATCTCGAGCAGTTTCATGGCCTTGTCCTTGAGCATCCGCTCCTCGCGAAACCTCCGCGGGGTGGGAAACAATCCCTCGAGGATCGAGTAGCCGGAGGGTCGGAAGCAGGCCGTACGCACATTGTCCAGCAGGCTGGAATGGGGGAAGAGCCGAATGTTCTGGAAGGTCCGGGCAATCCCCTTTTGGGCGATCCGATAGGGAGGCAGGCCCGTAACGTCCTCTCCGCCGAAGCGAATCTTTCCGGACGTCGGCTGGTAGATTCCTGTGATAAGGTTGAAGATCGTCGTCTTGCCGGCGCCGTTTGGACCGATGATGGCGTACAGCCCGCCCTCCTCCAACCGATGCGAGAAGCCGTCCACCGCAAGGACTCCGCCGAAGCGCTTGGAGACCGTTTCCAGTTCGAGCACGGTCATGACCTCACCTCGACTTCCCGGCCCGCGCGGGCTTGAACTTTGCCCGTAATCGAGCTACGGCTTCCCTGATGTTGCGCAGCGAAAATTCCCAGGTCCCCATGACCCCCTCCGGACGCACGATCATGATAAACACCACCAATACGCCGTAGAGAACCAAACGCCAGGCCTGCGCGGCCCGCAAGACCTCGGGCAGCGCGGTCAGCAGGAAGGTGGCAAGGACGGCGCCGGTGAGGCTCTGCATGCCGCCGAATATTACAATGACTATCAACTCGGTGGACTTCGTCATCCCGAACATGGAGGGCTGTATGAAGCCCACGTAGTGGGCCAGCAACGCCCCGGACAGCCCCGCCAGGACCGCGTTGATGGCGAAAGAGACCTGCTTGTATCGGAACGCATTGATTCCTATAGCCTCTGCGGCCATCTCGTCTTCCCGGATGGCTATGCAATTTCGCCCATGGGCGGACGCTATGTAGGATGCGACAATGACCAACGCGGCCGCCACCGCGACGAGGGCCACGGGAAGGGTCGTATAGGTGTGTATACGCGGGATGCCGCGGGAGCCTCCCGTGAGCTTTTCGAAGTTCTCGATCACAAGGCGTATCGCCTCGGCGAATCCCAAGGTACCTATCGCGAAGTAGTCTCCCTTGAGACGCAGGGTGGGGTAGCCGATGATGAGGCTCGCCAGGCCGGACATTGCCATCGCCATCACGATCGCGACGGCGAAGGGAGCCCCCAATCGGG
>CAZKJA010000323.1:0-4625 GCA_964552925.1 uncultured Treponemataceae bacterium | reverse complement strand
GATTGCTCAGGAAGATCGCATCCAAGGGCACAATCTCAGCTGAGTCGTTGCGGCAGCTCGTCGGTGCCGGCAGGGAAACGCTCCGGAAGGAACTCCTCTACCTCGAGGAACTCGGCTTGATAGAACGCTCATACGGCAGGATAAAGTTTGTCGAAAATGAAAAAAACATGCAGTTCCTTCAGGAAGTCGGCATGCTATCCAAACCAAAACGCCATGAACTGATACGCGAACTGCTCGGAGAGCACCGGGAGTTGCGCCTGACATTCCTGGCTGCCAAGCTGAACGTTTCGGCCCTGACCATCCGCACCGACCTGGCGGAACTCGAGCGCCAGGGGCTGGTCATCAAGAAGCACGGGGCGGTCTCGCTTCTGTCGGCGGCTTCCGCCACGGCCGGAGCCGGCGAGGCAGGATCGGCGCCGAGGCATCATCCGCACCAGTTTGACCAGCGGACAGAGGTTCTGGGGCGGCACAGTCTGGTGCACATCAACCCCGGCGACAGGATCTTCCTGGGACCAGGGCAGATATCGTCGTACATAGCCGCGACCGTACCCCTGCGCTCAAGCATCCCGATCGCGACCAACAGCCTGGCCATCATGCGTATCCTGATGGAAAGGAATTACACTTCTCCGATCCTCGTGGCACCGGGCACGATGGTACTCGGAACCGGTGTCGTTGAAGTCAGGAACGCGAGGAGCTTTTTCGCCGCCGCCATGATAGACAAGGCATTTTTTTCGGTGTCTTCCTATTCAAACAAGACCTTTTTCCTGGACAAGGCAGAGGATCAGGCAACCGCGCTCGAGATATGCGACCATGTTAACAAGATCTATCTGTTTCTTTATTCATCGACGATAGACCGCAAATGCGCCTTCCGCTTCCCCTACGACGACTACGCATCCAAAGTGCAGGAGATCCTGGTCGATGACGGAATCAGCGTAGCAGAGGCAAACCTCGTGTTCGCGAAAAAGGATCCGGTGGTCATCTACGGGCAGGATTCTGCTTTCCGCAACCTGAACAGGCGGAAATACCGCGTCGGGTTCATCGTCAACAGCGACCGCAACAACTTTGTCCAGGCCGTTTACAACAGTGTCCTCGAGTCGGTGGCCAAGTACCAGGCGGTGGCATTGCGCATTCGCGAATGCGCAGGCGATTATGGATCAACCGTGAAGAGCTTCGACATGCTGGTGCTGGACAAGGTCGACCTGGTGATCGATTTCAGCCTGTGCATGGAATCGATGATCTACGTGAGCGAAAAGTGCCGTATCCACGGCATCAAGCTGATGGGGATCGACCTCCACCTGCCGGGCTCGGTGTATTTCGGCGCCGACAACGCGCTCGCGGGAACGCTGGCCGGCGATCGCGTCGCTGAGTACATAAGGCGCACGTGGGGTGGCCGGCTCGACAGGATAATCGTCCTCGGGAGGCACGGCATGGATCCGGTCACCAACCTGCGCGTGATGAGCGCGGTCGACAAGGTTTCTGCTTTGGTCGACTTCGGGGGAGACGGTCCAGTCACCATAGAGTGGGACGCGCCCGGGCGCAACCCAGCCGAAGACCTGATGGACCTCTTGAAATCGATGCGCCAGGAAGAACGGGTCCTGTTCTTCGCCTTCAATCTCAGGCACCTGATGGCAGCCCACGAAATGATCGCCAGGCACCGGGGCGCCGGAAACACCATCATGGTCGGCCAGAATTACAACCGCCAGATCGAAGAACTCATGGCCGACCCTGACTCGCCGATAATCGGATGCGTCCACTACAATCCGGAAGAATACGGTGAACGCATAATGCGAGTCGCGATCAAGATGCTCGCGGAAGAACCAGTTGACCCGCTTAATTACACCACCCATACCTGGATACCGAATCCAGCGCGTACCTAAGGCTTTTCTTGATGGCAACCGGTATGGCATCACTCAATGCGGCTTCGCCGAGCGGGGCCGCTCCCACTATGGCGGCACCGTACCATCGCTTGGATCACCGCTCCTCGTGTACCGAGAATATCACCTTGTTGTACCATTCGGCCCTGGCAGCCATGCGGCCGAACATCGAAACACCTTCGGCGAGAGGCACTGTGTGGCTGATCAGCGGCTGGACCTGCATCGCAGCGTCGAGGTGGGCGAGTACGGCGGTCCATTCGTCCCGGCCCCGTGGTTCTATCTTCGAGTTCCATGTGCCGCTGATGCGCACCTCGTTGCGCAGTATCCGGGTAAAGTCGACCTCGGGTACCTGGAATGTTCCGTGGATATTGCCCATGAACACGATTTGGCCAAACCGTCCGGCACACTGGACCGCCTGCAGGAAGGTCGCCGGAAGTCCGCAAGCTTCAACCACGCAGTCGACTCCATCACGGCCTTCAAGCTTCCGCAGCCCTGCGGCGAGGTCGTACTTCTCCGACGTCGGGCCGCCGGATGAATCGATCGCGGTAAAACCCAGCGCGGCCGCTATGTCGCGCTTGCGGACGTCGACGTCCGAGACGTAGACGCGGCTGCACCCGCGGATCCTGAGCCACTGGGCCACCATGAGGCCGATCGGGCCGCCGCCGATGACCAGCGCGCCCATGCCGGGTCTGACTTCGAGCTTGTTGACACCGTGGAGGGCGACGGCGCATGGTTCCGTCATCGATGCCGAGAGGAGGCTTACCCTGTCTGGTACCCTGAACAGGTTCCTCGCGGGAACACGGACGTATTCGGCAAAGCCGCCGTCGCGCCGGGAACCATAGTAATCGTAGTCCGAGCACTGGGCATAGTCGCCGGTTCCGCAGGCGGCGCAACGCCGGCACGGCAAAAGAGGGAACAACACTACCCGGTCACCGGATGCAAATCCGGATCCGGATGGAGCCTCCGCAACGGTGCCGGAGAACTCGTGCCCCATCACCAGTGGGTAGTGGTAGGCTTTGCCGTTGAATCCGCGCGGCAGGTCGGAACCGCAGATTCCGGCGTAGGCCACGCGGACCAGAACCTCACCGCCACCGTCATCACCACCGATACCAATCTGTCCGGGTACAGGATCCGCGACGTCTTCGTATGCTAGTTCGGCGTTGTTCCTCAGGACAAGGGCTTTCATGCGCGTACCTCCCCGACATATTCCCGTTCCCAGTCGATGATCACCTTTAGGCTGTCGGCGTCCGCAGCCCGCTGGATGGCCTCCTTGATCTGGGCGCGGCCGAAGCGTTCGCTGGCGTTGGTCATCCTGCCGAGCAACGGAAGCCTGCGGTCATTGATCATGTTTCCAGCCAGGGCTATGCCTTTCATCGACGAGCCGTGCGTGGCCTGGTAGCATTGCAGCTTGTAATGGATATCGTTGTTCAGGTCGAGTTCGTGGGCAATCCTGGGCTTGCCGCCGGCTCCCTTGACCCCCGCGTGCGCGTCGAGAACGGTGCCGTAGCCCATCAGGCTGACAGCGAGCCGGTATGCCGCCTCGGCCGAGGCGTTGACCATCACGAAGTGTGGTTCGTTGAACGGCTTGCATTCCGCCAGGACCCGATCCCGTACATCAGGAGTCCAGCGCAGACCGACCACGCGCGGGTCGGGAAAATCGCGCAACACCCGTTCCAGACGTTCGGCGCCCCTGTTGACCAGGATGACCTTCCTCGCTCCCATCGCCAAGGTACTCTGCATCGCGTACACGCCCTGGGAACCCGAGCCAATGATGACCACGACCCGGTTCTCGATGCAGCCGTTCACCCGGGTCAGGCCCTCGAGGTTGCAAGCGAGCGGCTCGAGCTGGCACGCGTCGTCGGCACATACTCCCGGATCGAAGCGCACGACCGGTCCCAGCGACACGAACCAGTCCGGCAGGATCGCGTATTGCCTGGCAAAACCGGGGAACTCATGCCCGGTTGCCTGCGTATTCGGGCAACTCGTCCTGTCGCCGGTGCCGTGATCGCCGCAGTAGATGCACGAGCGGTCGCCGCAGGGAATGTCGCAACCGAGCCCCAGCAGATCACCAACCGCGAAATTTTCGATGCCCGGACCGACCGCGTCTACCATGCAACTCGTTTCGTGGAGCAGGATGGCTGGCCACGACCGTATGCGGGACAAGCCTTGCCGGTAAATGACCACATCCGACTGGCAGACCGAGGTCCGGAGAGTCCGGACGCGAATTTCGCCGGGGCCTGGTTCACCAATATCTTCTACAGTGGGTTTGAAATCACCGTTCGTATGATCAAGATAGTACACGGTATTTTTCATCGCCTGCTCCCTTGATATGGATGCAGAAATTGTATGATACCGATCATTATTAATCAATATCGATCTTTATCAATTCTATTACTAACAATATTTAAATATATGATCGATCATGCTTCCGATTTCGAGGCTTTCTTCATGCATGATGATCTTTAACCCTGCAGACTATACGGCACTCGATTCCGAGCAGCAACGCCAGCTTTCCGAGCGTTGCGGCTACATGTCCGATGCCAATGGCGCAATGGTGCGCCGGACCAGCCTTGGACCATGCGTCGAAGAAAACGCGCGCTGGCATACTGAAACGGTAGCGGCTGTTGGTGTTGCCTGTCTCGAGCGTGGGGCCGAGTACACAATCGCCCTCGGTGAACTGAGGCCAGCAAGTATTACCTAGTTCATCGAACCTTGTGGTTTACGGCGAAGGGTACTATCCCAAGTATGGTA
>CAZKJA010000322.1:0-4657 GCA_964552925.1 uncultured Treponemataceae bacterium | reverse complement strand
GGATGTGCTTGCCCGGATAGACGGCCTGTGGACAGACCCTCGAACAGGCGAGGTGCCTGCCGCACGGGCCTACCCCTTCAGGCGACGCCGCGATCGCGAGCATGGCCGTAACCCGCTCTGGACGCTTCTCCCTTTCGCGGTTCACCGCCGCCAAGGCCGCCGGCCCTATGAACGGCACAGCGACCGGGCAGGCCGACACGCACAGGCCACACTCGATGCACGCCTCGAAGCGGACTCGTCCCGCCGGCCGCCAGGCGTATCCGGCGGCCACCGAGGAGTCTTCGGGGTCCGGCGGCAGGGAAGACCGGCCGGCGTCCTCGATCGCCGTCAGGTACGCCGCATCGGGCGGTATGCCTTCGAACACCAGTTCTGGCGCCACCGCGATGCCCGACACCACCGACATCCGGGACAGCGGCTCGAGCGTCACGACGAGCCTGCCGCTACCTTCCAGCTCGGGCTCGACCGGCTGGCCGCCGGGAAGACGCGGCCTCGGAAGCGCCAGGTCGGCTATCCTCGTCAGGCACATGAGCGCCTCGATGCCGTTGATCACCGCGCCGCAGGTGCCGCAGGAGCCGTGGTGGCACGAGTGCCTGTATGCGGGGATGGTTCCGCCGCCGGCGCGAAGGCTCTCGAGGAGGTCGAGCACTGTCATCCCGGGATCGGCCTCCAGCTCGAGGCTACGCGAGCCGGCAACGCCGTTTCCGATCTTCAGCGATAGCCGGACCATGTCGCCTGCCGATGCTGCGTCCCGCGTCACGACGGCTCCCCTGTGTAATAGTCGCGCCACGATGGGAGCACATACTCCTTGGTCCTGCAGATCTCGTCGACGCCGAACGATGCGCATACATGGTCAGCCGCCTTCTGCGCCATCGCGCGGAGCACTGTAGCCTTTCCTCCTATAAGCGTGGCCATGCCAGCGACATGCTGGGGCGCATGGTCGAGCACAATGAAATCGCGGCTAAGCCCCCTGCCGTCGTCAACGGTGCTGTTTTCCGGGAGGCTGCCCGCGAGCGGCCGTGCCGCGGCCCAACGCGCGTGGACGGGCATCGACGAGAAGCCCGGCGCAAGTTCGTCCGCCCGGCGCATAAGGAATTCGACGTCTTCTTGCATGGGGAGCATTCCTTCCGGATCGTCGACCAGGCGCTGGGTAGTACCGATGATCGACAAACCCCGCTGCGGTACTATTATGTCGCCGTCGCCCGGAGGCGAAAGCCTCGACAGCACCATGTCGGCTATCCTGCCGCGTACGGCGACCATCGTGCCCGGCGCCGGCGTTATAGGAACGACGAGGCCGGCCAGCTTGCCGACGGCCCCGGCCCAGGCGCCCGTCGCGCTGACGACGTAGTCGCACGCGATGCTCTCGTCGGCTGTTGAGCCGGCCGCGCGCGCGATGATGCCCCGGACGCGGCCACGGGCGACATCGATCCCCACGACTTCGGTGAACGGCCGGATCGACGCGCCGAGCCGTCGGGCCGCGGCGAAGAATGCGAGCGGCAGGCGGAACGCGTCGAACGATCCATCGGGTACCCATACCGTCCTCCTGGCCGCCGGGTTGATGGCGGGTTCCCAGGCGCGAGCCAGGCTTACAGGCACCTCGCGCGCCGGTATGCCGGCTTGGCGGCAGGCGTCGACGAATGACGGCGCGTAGTCGGCATCCGCCTCATCGACCGCCACGAAGACGCCGCCGTTGTACTCGATCGCGTCCGGCACGATTCGGCGCAGCACGAGCGTCTCTTCCATGCACTCGCGCGCTATCTCCCGGTCGCCGACGGCGTAGCGTGCGCCAGAATGCAGCTGACCGTGGTGCCTTCCGGTGGTGCCCGAGGTCAGTTCGCCCTTCTCCAGCAGCGTCACCCGGAAACCACGGAGCGAGAGGTCGTACGCAAGCGCGGCTCCGGAACCCCCGCCGCCGATAACACAGACGCGTGCATCGAGTTGTCTTGCCTTGGCGGGTGCGAACATGGACGCAGTATAATCGGCCCGGCGGAAGGCACGCAACAACATGCCGGGAGAAGAACAAGGAGTCCTAGGCGTCGTTCAGCCGTCCTTGGGCGACTTCCCGCCGACCGGCAGCCTGTACTCGACCCAGCGCACCCGTCCCGCCTCGATAGCGGCCTTGAGCGCGCGCTCGGGGGCCGACAGGCGCGCGTCGCCAGACTTCACCTCGATGAATACGACTTCCCGCGGGGCGCCTTCCGAGGCGCCGGGAAAGGCGACGAAGTCGACGGGTTTGCCCAGGAAGCGCGCGTCGGCGGGATCGCAGGGGAATGCGGGGAAATACGGCGCGAGCTGTTCGCCGATCTGGCCGGTGAGGACTGCGCGCGAGCGCCTTACGGCATCGCCGCGGGCGGCAAGCTCGCCCTCAGCCTGGCCTCGTTCCGCCTCAAGCCGGCCGCTCCGCCGCCCGAGCGCCAGCCCGGCCAACAGCGCGAGCGCCGCCGCCGCGACGAACAGGATGAGGAGGAGAACCAGCGCGACAAGCGCCGGAGCTTTGCCGTCTGCTTGCGTCAAGCTCTGGATGAAGGGCATACTGGATAGACTACAGCGCGGAGCGGCCGATCTGGTCAAGGGGAGATGATGGGCACTGACAAGCGTTTGAGCGTCGTTTTCCTGACCGCGGCCGTCGCCCCCGGACCGCGATCCGCCCCGTTCGGCGCGGCCCGCGTCGCGTCGGCATTGAAGGCGAAGCCGGACATAGCGCGCCGGACGAGCATCCGCATCGTCGAAGGGCGCCTGGACGAGAAGGCGCGCGCCCTGGCCGACCGGACGCTGGCTGAGAAGCCGGATATCGTCGGCCTTTCCCTGTACCTGTGGAACTCGCGTCTCCTTGTCGAAGCCGCCGCGATAATCAAGGCCGGTTCAACGCGGACCATCATCGTCGCAGGAGGGCCGGACGCGAGCGCCGATCCAGGGCGCCTGTCGGCGAAGGCCTTCATCGACATCGTCGTCTCGGGCGAGGGCGAACAGGCGATGGCCGACATAGTATCCGCGGCGCTCGACGGACTCCCGTTGCCCGGAAAACTCATCCGCGCCCCTCTGCTCGACGTCGCCGCACTGGCTTCGCCGTGGCTCGACGGGACCCTCGAGGCCGGGCGCTGGGGAGGCGCCGCCCTCGAACTTATGCGCGGCTGCCCGTACCACTGCGCGTTCTGCTTCGAGTCCAAGGGCGCCGCCAGGCTCAGGCGCTTTCCCCTCGAGCTGGCGGCAAAGGAGATAGAGCGCTTCGAAGGCGAAGGAGTCGACGAGGTCTTCGTGCTCGACCCCACGTTCAACGCGGACGCGAAGCGGATGGCGGAGGCGGTGAGGATATTCCGCGAAAGAGGGCCGAGCCTGCGGTACCTGGTCGAACTCAGGGCAGAGCTGCTGACGCCCAGACAGGCGGAACTCCTGTCGACGATAGACTGCACCGTCCAGATAGGCCTCCAGAGCTCTGACCCGGCGGTTCTCAAGCTCGTCGACAGGGACTTCGAGCCGGAATCGTTCGCGCGAAAGGTGGGCCTGCTCGACGCAGCGGGAATCATCTACGGCCTCGACCTGATCTACGGCCTGCCAGGCGATACGCTCGCGGGTTTCCGCAAGAGCCTCGACTACGCGCTCGACCTCGGGCCCAACCACCTCGACGTGTTCAGGCTCGCCGTGCTGCCTGGCACGTCGCTGGCCGACCGCGCGGGCGACATGGGAATCGAGCACGACGCCGAGGCGCCCTACCTGGTCCGTTCAACGCCGAGATTCGGCGCCGCTGACCTTGCGCAGGCCGAACGCCTCGCCGACGCGGCCGATCTCCTGTACAACAAGGGCCGCGCGGTTATGTGGTTCCGGCCGATTCTGGAACTCGCCAGGATCCGACCCTCGTCCATCATCTCCTCCTTCGCGGATTTCGCGGCGTCCAGCCTGGCCGGCCGCTCGTCGATGGCGCACCGCGTGGTGGAAAAGCTGCAGCTGGAGTTCCTGGCCGAGCTGTTCGCGGGGAAGCCTCCCGCAGGCAAGGCCGCCAGCGCGCGCGCGGCGCTCGACCTTGTCCGCGCCTCTGGCGCCTGGACCCGCGCGCTCGCGGAAGGCGAGACCACGGAGATGGAGCTCGGCTGGGAGCCGGAAGAGCTGCTCGATTACGCGTCGGCCGACATAGCCGGTTTCGCTGCGGAAAACCCGGCGGCGAGCTGCCGATGGACCTGTTCGCCGGGGCCGGACGGCCCAAGCTTCAGGAGGGGCGGGTCGAAGGGGAAGCGCGCTTGAAGGGAAGTTCCCCGTTGAGCGCCTCGGCCATCCGGGCCTCGGCGGCCGAGGCTTCCGCCAGGGCAGACGCGAACACGCGGTGCAGTCGCGGATCGAACACCCGGTGGTACGACGAGGCGAGAACCGAGCGGAACCCGCGCCTCGCTTTGTGCTCGCTGCCCATGCCCGGGTCGAAGGTGGCCAGTCCTTCCCGTATCGCGTACTCGATGGGCGCGTAGTAGCAGGTCTCGAAGTGGAGGCCGGGAAGGTCCCGCGCCGATCCCCAGTAGCGGCCCCACAGCGTGTCCTTTCCCTGGAACAGCATCGCCAGCGCCATCGGGTTTTCCGCCCCTTCCGCGTAAGCCGCCGAGAACCTCACCGATCCTCCTATAAAAGCCGGCGCCAGCTCGAAGAAGCGCCGGGGCAGGAACCGGGCGGCCCACGG
>CAZKJA010000321.1:0-4689 GCA_964552925.1 uncultured Treponemataceae bacterium | reverse complement strand
CGGTTTGTGCAGTTTCTTCACTAAAAATCGATGCGGTTGATTTTACAAAGTACGATTTATGTATTGAAGACCATTTCGATGGCGGGTTCTGTGGTCGGCGGTCTCTTGAGCACCATCTATGATCGAGGATCACCCATACGGATAGTAGGGCTGACACTTTTCGCGGTAGGCATGCTGTCCCTCCTGCTCCAGGGAGGCATCGCGTTCTACCTGGACTGGAAATCCCGATGATACGCAATACCGTCTACGAGCTGCGTTCGCTGGCGCGCCTTACGCAGGAGGACCTGGCCAAGTTCGTCGGCGTGACGAGGCAGACTATCATCTCCCTCGAGAAGAACAAGTACGTGCCTTGTCGGCTATCCCGGCCGCGCTGAAGTTGGCCCCGCAGGCTCGCACCATATCGCTGGACGCGTCTATGGCGAGTATTTCGGCGTTCGGCAACGGTTCGGTGACGAATACCGATACCCAGCCGGGTCCTGGCCCCACTTCAAGCATACGCGCGCCACTCCGCGTCCCGGCGCTCGAGCTGGCGGCGAAACTGGCGAAGCGCCTATGCTCGCTTTCAAGTCGCTTCAGCTGTCAACGCCGCTTTCAATTTGTCGCGTATAGCCGACGATATTGTACAGGTTTACGTTTCCTTTGGTATAAGCCAACAGCCGGATATTGGCGTACAGATCGACCATATCATCTCCGCGTTCACGGAGATGGGTTTGTCCCTGGTGTCTTCCAACTTCTGGGTCCGCATACCCACGAACCTGGTCGACGAGATGCTCGCCGTGTACGCGGTCTTCGGGGTCCGCATGTTCCTAAAGCATAGGGCGAAGCATCCGGGTGCGGGAATGTAGCACTTTATGCAACTCAGATTCCGGGCTACTGAATCACTCCAGAATTCGCATTTGAGTACATTTTATCATGAATATTTGTACATAATAATGTAATGTAATAATGGAGGCCAAAGCATGGTAAAACAGATGTCAATCACAGAGACTCGTCGCAGGATCACATCCCTGGAAGAGGAACTATCCTATGAGGATACCATTTCGGTGACCAACCATGGGAAGGAGATCTTTGCCCTACTACGGTGGGATACCTATGAAAGCATAGCGGAAACACTCGAGATCCTCTCCGATGAGGAAGCGTACGCTGGACTCAAAGAAGGGATCAAGCAGATGCATGACAACGAGTTGATCGATTTTGATGACTTCATTAAAAATTTAAATGTATAAGATCAAGCTAACCAAAATCGCCGCCCAAAATCTTGAGAAATTTGATCCCGGTACTTTAATACAAATCCTGGCCAAGATCGAATCGTTGAAAGCGGAACCGATTTTGATGGGGAAAGCGCTCAAAGGGCCATTGAAAGAATTCCGGTTCGTTCGTGCTGCGGGTCAACGATACAGGTTCATTTATAAAATCATCGATGAAGAAGTCATTGTGATCATCATTGCCGTGGGGATACGAAAAGAAGGCGACAAGAAGGATATTTACCAGTTGATGAAAAAGTATCTGAAAACTGGCTTGATCGAAGCAGAATAATAAATCCCATAACTTTCTGCTCCCCCCTTCACCCCGGAAAATCCTCCGCCCTGTAATCCACCTTCACCAGTCGCAGACCAAACGCCCCGAGCGCGCCCGGAGCTCTGTCCCTGCTCCCGGCTTCGACAATGGCAGACAGTATCGCCGCGTCCATCCGCCCCAACCCAGCTTCGAGGGCGCAGGCGGCCATAACGCGCGCTTGGTTGTACAGGAAACCGTCGGCGGTGAAGGACACCTCGACGAGGTCGCCGTGCCGCTCGACGGTGGCGGAGGCAAGAGTGCGGACGAAGCCGCGCGCGTCGTCCTTGGCATTCGACAGGGTGCGGAAGTCGCGCTCTCCGGGCAGCACCGCGAGCGCGGCGGCTATGGCCCTCTCGTCGAGGCGCGTGCCCACGTGCAGCGACCAGCGCCGCGCGAAGGGATCGGGGTGCGGGCCGTCGTGCAAGCGGTACGCGTAGGTCTTGGAAACCGCGCGGTAGCGGGCGTGGAAGGAAGGGACGGCTTCGCGCGCGAGCACGCAGGCGAGGTCGGGCGGCAGGGCTTCGTTCAGCCGCGCAGTGATTGTGGCGGGGACAATCGTAGACCGGGTCCAGAAATTCGCGGCCTGGCCGTCCGCGTGGACGCCGGCGTCGGTACGACCTGAGCCTACGACGTTGACGCGCTCGCCGAGCAGGCTGGACAAGGCGTCCTCGAGTGTCTTCTGCACCGTGCGCGCGCCGCCGCCCAGGCGCTGCCAGCCGGAAAAGTCGGTACCGTCGTACGCGAGCACGAGAAAGATATTCCGCTGGCCTGGTGTGGTCGAGCTCTGTCCCCGGTGTTGCCTGGTATCTTGGCTCGGCTTGGTCGAGCTCTGTCCCCGTCTTCGGCCAGAATCCTGGCTCGCCATGGTCAAGCTCTGTCCCCGCCGGGAATCTCTCGCACGAGGGCGGACAGGCGCGTGCGGTAGCCCGGGTCGATCTCGCCGCAACAGTTCTCGAGCAGCATCCGCTGGACTTCGGCCCTTTCGTGCGTGTGGCCGAGCACCCACATAAGCTTGGTGACGACGGCCTCCGGGGTCATGTCGAAGGTCGACACCGCGCCGGCCCTGCCCGCGGCTATGCCGACGTCGTAGATGCCGATGTCGCAGCCGTCGTATAGGCACTGGGTGGTGATACAGACTGCGAGCCCCGCATCGACGGCTCGCCGTATGGCGTCGAGGAGGTCCTGCCGCGAGTTGGGAACGCCGCCCGCCCCGAAGCCCTCAATCACAAGGCCCTTGTAACCTTTGCCGCGGACGAAGTCGATGACGCCGGCGCCGACGCCGGGGACGAGCTTCAGGAGGAACACCCTGTCGTCCAAGCGGTCGTCGAGGCGCCTCGGCTGCTTGGCAGGCTCCGCGGGTTGGCTGAATACCACCTTGGAACCATCGACCCGTCCGGCTTCGATCTGGTTGACGCTCGAGAAGGCGTCGAGGCGCGCGCTGTGCACCTTGACGGCACGACAACCCCTGATGATCTTTCCGTTGAAGACGACAAACACGCCCGGCCGCCCGGAAGCCGCGACGGAGAACGCATCGACGATGTTGCGCCTGCCGTCGCTCCCAGGATCGACGAGCGGTACCTGGGAGCCCGTCAGGACGACGGGTTTGTCCAGGTTGACAAGCATGAAACTCAGCATCGAGCTGGTAAAGGCCATCGTATCGGTGCCGTGGGAGACGACTATCCCATCAAAGGCGTCGAGTTCGTCCATTATGCTCGAGGCGATGAACTTCCAGTCCTCCGGGCGCATGTTCGTGCTGTCCAGATTCAGTATCGAGCGGCACTCGAACTCGCAAACATCCTTCAATCCGGGCACAAGGCCAGCAAGTTCCTCCGCCCTGAGGGCGGGCACGAGGCCGTCAACGCCCCGGACCGCGGCTATCGTCCCTCCGGTGGAAAGCAGCAAAACCTTCTTCATTGTCCTACCCCGAGAGAATTCCCGGCAATGCGCATCCCGACCATAAGAGTCCTTCCACAAGCAAGCTGTGAATCCGAAAAAACAATACATATATCGCGAAATGAAACATTATTAAAATTGCGTTAAACGGACAAGTGCAGTTACACTATCTGATATATTCGCGCGGGCGAACAGCCCCCGCATCCGGAGGAAACATGAAACGATTTCTACTCGTAATAGCGCTTGCAGCGCTCGCGGCGTCCTTCGCCTCTGCGCAGCAGAGCGTGAGCGCTTACACAACCCTCGAGGAGCCGCTGGCCAAAGCGCTTTTCGACAAATTCACCGCCGAGACCGGCATAGCGGTCAGCTTCATCCGCCTGTCGGGCGGCGAAGTCGTCGCGCGCCTCGAGGCCGAGAAGGCCAATCCCCAGGCGTCGATCTGGGTCGGCGCCGTGGGCCTCGACCATATCACCGCCAAGGGCAAGGGCCTGACCACGCCGTACAAGTCAAGGGCGGCAGGCAAGACGCCGGCCGAATTCAAGGACAAGGACGGCTACTGGGTCGGCATGTACGTCGGACCGCTCACCTTCGTCACAAACACCAAGCGCGCCGCCGAGCTAGGCATCAAGCCGCCGACCAGCTGGGCCGACCTCCTGAAGCCCGAGTACAAGGGCATGATCCGCGTGGCCAACCCGAACACCTCGGGTACCGCCTACAACGTTATCACCACGCTCAGGTACCTGAACAAGGGCAACGAGGACAAGGCGTTCGACTACCTCAAAAAGCTCGACGCGAACATCGACCAGTATACAAAGTCAGGCTCGGCTCCGGGCAAGAGCGTCGCGATTGGCGAGATACCGATAGCGATCGGCTACGCGCACGACCAGGTCAAGCTGAAGGCCGGAGGAGCCCCCGTCGTCATCAACGCGCCGAGCGAAGGCACCGGTTACGAACTCGCATCGATGTCCCTGGTCGCCGGCGGCAAGGAAGCCGTCAACGCGAAGAAGCTCTACGACTGGATCCTGTCGAGCCCGACCGCCCAGGCAGAGTTCGTCAACTACTATCTGGTCCTCGTAGCCCCCGGCGCCGCCAAGCATCCCGACGCCCTCTCCCTCAAAGAGATCAAGACCGTGAAGCAGGACTTCCTGTGGGACGGCGATCCCGCCAACCGCTCCAGGCTCCTCAAGCGCTGGGACGCCGAAATAGGCCTCAAGCGATAAGCTTCCCTTCATAGGGGCC
>CAZKJA010000320.1:3492-4703 GCA_964552925.1 uncultured Treponemataceae bacterium | reverse complement strand
AGGTTATGGATGATTGAAAGGTCTATTGCCGTTAGCTTTCATTGTTGCTTGTTGGATGCATTTATCGTTTTTTACCTGTTGGCGTCTGACTGAAAAAATATTTTACATTGTGTTTCTTCCTAATGCCAGACATGAAGCGGGGTTATTTCGGCTGGAAACTGATTTTTCTGTTTGAATCGAAAGTCGCCAGAAAAAGATGAATTATTCACAGTTGGAGGATATATGAATATACCTAAAATGGATTCGCTCTTGTCTTTCATTCGAGAACTCTATCCCAATGAGACTCCTGTTCCCCTTCATGCACCGCGCTTCCGCGGACGTGAAAAGGAATACCTTTCGGAGTGTATAGATAGTACCTTTGTCAGTTATGTCGGGCATTATGTATCGGATTTCGAGGTGCACATCAAGTCGTTGACTGGTGCGCGTCATGCGATAGCTATCGTTAATGGCACGGCTGCCATTCAGATGACTCTCGTTGGCATGGGTATCGATAATGGAGACGAAATTATTACCCAAGCACTTACTTTCGCGGCGACTGGAGCTGGTATACGCCATGCTGGGGGCGTACCCGTCTTTATTGATGTTGACTCATCTACATTGGGAATGAGTCCCGATAGTCTTCAAGCTTACCTTAATAGGAATGTGGTAGCAAAATCCGGGAAGGTAATCGATAAGTCAACTGGCCGAAGAATAGCAGCCGTGATGCCGATGCATACATTTGGCCATCCGGCGCAAATTGTCGAGATCACTAAAATTTGCGATGTGTTCGGGATCCCGCTTGTTGAAGACGCTGCCGAAGCGATAGGTAGTCGTATAGGAGACATTCATGCAGGCAGGTTTGGTCTTGCTGCAATTTTAAGCTTCAATGGAAATAAACCTGTAACGACTGGTGGCGGTGGAATGATACTTACCGATGATGATACTCTCGCAGGCAGGATTCGGCATATTAGCACGACCGCCAAGAGGAAGCATCCATGGGAGTTTTTCCATGACGAAGTCGGCTATAACCTTAGAATGCCCAATATAAATGCCGCAATCGGCTGTGCGCAGATGGAATACTTCGATGAGACACTCCGGAATAAAAGGGAAACAGCCGAACTCTATTCGCGGTTCTGCTCCAGTGCTGGAATCGCGTTTGTCAAGGAGCCAGACGGTTGTAGTTCCAATTATTGGCTTAACTCGATAGTACTTGAAGATCGGGCTGAACGAGA
>CAZKJA010000320.1:0-3482 GCA_964552925.1 uncultured Treponemataceae bacterium | reverse complement strand
ACTCTAATGAGAATGGAGTCCAGACGAGGCCGATATGGACGCTGTTGACAAAACTTCCGCCTTATGCCGATTGTCCAAGAGATGCTGTACCCCGGGCCGAATGGCTTGAGGACAGGATTGTCAACCTCCCGAGTAGTGTCAGGATCCATTGATGCCGTCGGTCGTGCTCATCGGTGCCGGGGGACATTGCTTGTCATGTATCGAGGCGGTCGAATCGACCGGGCAGTGGGATATTGAAGGTATCGTTGATCGTCCCGAATTTCGAGATCGAGTCGTTCTGGGGTATTCGATTTTTGGATGCGATGATGATCTGGTTCGCTTGGCGGAACAATATAGGTACGCGCTTGTGTGTGTTGGGCAGGTGGGTTCGGCTGAAACACGGATTCGCCTTTTCAAGCGAGCCATTGAGTCGGGCTTTATTCTCCCGACGATAGTGGCTTCTTTTGCCCGCATTTCGAATCACGCAACAATTGCCGCGGGAACCATCGTTTTTCAGGGCTCCTGCGTGAATGCCGGGGTATCGATAGGCAGTAATTGCATAATTAACACCGGCGCAATCATCGAGCACAATGCTAAAATCGGGGATCATTGCCATATTTCGACTGGCGCAATTGTTAACGGCGACTGCACAGTAGGAGATGGTTGTTTTATAGGAAGTGGGGCTATTTTAAAACACGGGGTTAAAATTATCTCGCGAACAACGATAGGGGCAGGCGCTGTCGTGACGAAAGATATCGACTGCGCGGGAGTCTATGTTGGTTGTCCAGCGAAGGAACTTGTATGAAACAGTGTCTGATAATAGCCGAAGCCGGGGTAAATCATAATGGCCGACTTGAATTAGCCTTGGCGCTTGTCGATGCCGCGGCCGATGCCGGTGCCGATATTGTTAAATTCCAGACCTTTAGGACGGAGGATCTCGTCAGCACCACGGCTGAGAAAGCTGAATACCAGAAACGTAACAGCGGATCGGAAGAATCTCAGCACGATATGTTGCGAAAACTCGAGCTTGGACTGAAAGATCACATCACGCTTAAGAAACATTGTGTAGAACGCGGGATTGAATTCCTTTCGACGCCGTTTGATCTCGCGAGCGTCGATTTATTAGCGCACATCGGGCTTCGACGATGGAAAATACCCTCGGGCGAGATTACCAATCTTCCTCTGTTACGAGCAGTCGCCCGTCAGGGCGGTGAGGTACTATTGTCGACGGGAATGGCTAACCTTGGAGAGGTGGAGGATGCCATTTCTGCCCTCGAGGCCGCAGGTTTGCCACGGGTGAATATGACGGTGTTGCACTGCACAACGGATTATCCCGCCCCAATGAGCGACGTTAATCTTAGAGCCATGACCACGATGCGGTCTGCCTTCGGGATAAAAGTTGGCTATTCCGATCACACAGAAGGAATAATCGTTCCGGTAGCGGCTGCGGCCCTCGGTGCAGAGGTAATTGAAAAGCACCTGACGCTCGATAGATCATTTCCCGGGCCGGATCATAAGGCTAGCCTGGAACCGCTGGAGTTTGGCGCAATGGTCAAGGCGATTCGCGGCGTAGGAGAGTGCATGGGGGACGGGATCAAGCGCATTACACCGTCCGAGCGCATGAATCGCATAGTAGCGAGGAAGAGCATTATAGCCATCAAGCCGATACTAGCTGGGATGCGTATCGATGAAAGCATGCTCGGTGTAAGGAGACCGGCCGGGGGCATGAGCCCCATGTCTTGGGATATGGTGATCGGGAGCATCGCGCATAGAGATTATGCTTCCGGCGAGGTTCTCGAACCGTGAAGCGTACTCTGTCCATCCTTACCGGAACCCGAGCGGAATATGGACTGCTGAAGCCTGTAATAGACAGGCTTTCGACGTATCCCGAAATCTACATCTCCCTAGTTGTAACGGGGTCGCATTTGTCGCCAGCACACGGAATGACGGTACGCGAGATTGAAGACGACGGCATATCAATCGCCGAACGTATAGAGATCCTCCTCGATTCGGATCAAGCCTCTGGGACTATAAAATCGATGGGGCTTGCTATGCTGGGCTTCGCGAGTTACTTCGAGCGGGTCAAACCAGATATGCTGCTTGTGCTTGGAGACAGGTACGAATCATTTTGCGCTGCCGCGGCGGCGACCGTTGCCAGGATACCGATCGCTCATATGCATGGTGGAGAATTAACTTTTGGAGCGATGGATGATGCCTTTCGCCATGCAATAACAAAAATGAGTTATCTGCATTTCGCTGCGACGGAAGAGTATCGCGATAGGATTATCCGCATGGGAGAAGATCCATCCCGTGTTTTCAATGTTGGTGCGGTCGGTGTCGAAAATATCAGAAATCTTCAATTACTCAGTCAAGAAGCCATTCTTGACGCGTTGGGTATAGTGCTAAAATCGCCATTCGCTTTAATTACATATCATCCAGCGACCCTCGAATCCGCCGATCCCGTTTCTCAAATCCGACAGCTTTTCAATGCGCTCGACTGCTTTCCGCAGTTGCAAGTCGTATTCACCAAGGCGAATGCCGATCCCGGAGGGCGGGCGATCAACACAGAGATAGATGACTATGTATCGAGACATGCCGGGTCAGCTTGGTCATTTTCTAGTTTAGGTTATCTTCGTTATCTTTCTCTGATTCGTTTTGCTGATATCGTCATAGGGAATTCTTCAAGCGGGATTATTGAAGCGCCTTGCTTCGGTATTCCTGTCGTTAATATAGGAACGAGGCAGAAGGGGCGAATCCGCGCTTCCAACGTGCTGGATTGTGATACAGAAAGCGAATCCATCCGGATGGCCATCACACAGGCGCTCGATCCATCGTTCCGTGTCGCTTGCCGAACGGCTATCAATCCTTACGAGGTTTCGGGGACCGCCAATAGAATCGCTGGAACGATCCGCGAAACAATCGGACGAAGCCCGGTGCTAAAAGAATTTTATTACCCTCGATCGGAGATGAAATGAACGAAGAGCTATTGATCACTCGCGACGTTAGTATAAAACAATCCTTGCGTGTGTTGGACAAGACCGCCATGAAAGTTCTTTTTGTCGTCGACAACGGCAAAAAACTCGTGGGCTCGTTGACGGATGGCGATATAAGGCGGGCGATCTTGAGGGGCGACCAACTGGACGCCTCGATAGAGGGCGTGTTTAATGGGAGCCCAATTTCTCTCCGCTTAGGTGAATACGAGTCTGAAGAAGTAAAAAAAATATTTATCGAGCGTAAAATTGACTTAATTCCCGTACTCGATTCCGAGGGCCGGATCTCGGACATGATCACTTGGGATATGGTGTTCGCAGATGTACGGCAGCAACGTTTTGATGGCGAACCCATAGAATTACCCGTAATTGTGATGGCCGGCGGCAAGGGTTCTCGACTTGCGCCTTTCACGACTGTCCTTCCCAAACCGCTTATTCCCATCGGTGATCGAACTATCCTTGAATTGATTATGGAAGAATTTTGGAAATACGGCGCAACAGTATTTTATTTGA
>CAZKJA010000319.1:0-4705 GCA_964552925.1 uncultured Treponemataceae bacterium | reverse complement strand
ATGACCTCGGGAGTCGCCTCGACCTGCGTGCCCATGTACATCTCGAGCGACGTCCCCGGTATGAGCCGGACCATGAAAAACACTATGACGGAAACGCCGAAGAGCACCGGTATGAGGGACAGGAGTCTCTTGGCTATGTATCTTCCCACGTAGGTCTCCGGGTTGAATTTGTCGGGATTTCCAGAATCCAGCCGCGGCATGGAACCGCGGCCGGATTATGCAAAGAGGTCTATTTCAGGGTCGTGTACGCCAGGTACCAGAGGCTGCCGTTGCCCACCTGCTTGAAACCGGAAACCTTGGGTCCAAGAACGTGGTTTTCGTTCGGGCAGTACAGGAATACCGCGGGCGCTTTCTCGATGAGCAGGGCCTGGAGCTTGTCGTAGCTGGCCTTCCGGTCGGCGAGCGCGGTCTGCGTGCGGCCGAGGTCCAGGTACTTGTCGACGTCGGCGTCCTTGAACATGAAGTTGTTGACGCCGCCGGTGCTGTGGAATGTCCTGTACAGGAAGCGGTCGGGTTCGCCCGAGCCTCCGCGCAGCTCGATCATAGTGGCGAAGTCGCGCTTGACCCATTTGTCGATGTAGACGCCCCACTCGACGACTTCGAGTTCCGCGGTAACGCCGATCTTCTTGAGTTCGGACTGGACCACCTGGGCTACGTCAAGTCCGCCCTCGTACTTGGCCGAGCAGGTGATCTTGAAGGTGAAGCCCTTCGGATAGCCTGCCTCGGCGAGAAGCTTCTTGGCCTTGGCAGTATCAGGCTTCGGATACGGGAGCTTCGTCAGCGGGAGTGCCCACTGGGTCGCTGCTACCGGCACGGGGCCGGTCGGCTTGCCCATGCCGAACTCGGCGACAGTCAGGATCTCGCTGCGGTTGAGCGTCATCGCGAAGGCCTGGCGGACGCGGACGTCGTCGAAGGGCTTCTTCGTGGTGTTGAAGCTGAAGATGCGGACGTTGAGGCCCGGCTTGCTCATCACGGTGACCTTGGAATCCTTGGCGGACGCCTGGCGGATCGTGGCGCCGTCATTGATGGCGGCCATGCTCAGTTCACCAGACTTTACGCCGGCGAGCAGCGAAGCCGCCTCCGGGATCACGCGGAAGATCACCTTGTCGAGGGCGGGCGCGCCCTTTTCGAAGTAGTCGGGGTTCTTCACGAGGGTCATCGAGTTGTCCGGAATCCACTCCTGCAGCATGAACGGTCCCGTGCCGCCGGTTACCTTCTGGAGGTTGCCGTTTGCTTCCACAACTTCCTTCGCGACTATCGAGATATTGTTCGAGGTCAGGCTGTCGAGCAGCGATGCCAGCGGCGCGCTCAGCTTAATCTTGACGGTATACGCGTCGACTACTTCGATCGATGTGATGGTCGCTATGTACGAGCGGCCGGGGGAGGCGGTCTTCGGGTCGAGGATGCGCTCGAGCGAGTACTTCACGTCCTCGGCGGTCAGTTCGCGGCCGTTGTGGAACTTGACGCCTTTGCGGAGCTTGAACACGTAGGTCGTATTGTCGGGTACCGACCACGATTCGGCCAGGTCGGGCACGACTACGAAGTTGTCGTCGAGCCGCACGAGGCGGTTGTAGATGAGGTCGATGCGCCGCATCGACGAGAACGCGGTGACGATATGCGGATCCAGGCCCACGGCTTCCTGGTCGACGCCGATCGTCAGGATTTTCTCGCCCGTCGCGGCGGATGCGCCGGAAACGACGAGAACCAGCATCGCCATTACGGCGATGAGCAGAACCGATCTTCTCTTCATGCAAGCCTCCTTGGAACTCTATGCCAATTGCAGAATCACAATGTGATCGAACCAAGAACGACGGGACCTCGGGCGCCGGTCACGGCCGGCAGGTTGCCCGGCCGGCCCATCAGCGACTCGTGACCGATGACAGCCCAGGCGATAGCCTCGCGCGCCTGGTCGGGGATTCCCAAAGTGGCGGTCGTCGTCACCAGTATACCGGCAGGCAATCGTTCCCGCATCATGCCAAGGAGCGTCGGGTTGAGGGCGCCTCCTCCCGCGACGAGCACCTTGGCGATCTTTGTCTTCCCCAGTATGAAGTCCCTGTACGCGGCGGCTATCGTCTCGGCCGTGAAGGCGGTCGCTGTCGCGACCCTGTCCTCGAGGCCTAGGCCGAGCGCCCTTGTCTGCCGGATAAAATCCTCGGCAAAATCATGGCCGTAGACTTCCCGGCCAGTGCTTTTCGGCGGTTGGCGCTTGAAAAACGGATCGGCCATCAGGCGCTTGACGGTCGCCGCCGATACCTTGCCGGCCGCGGCGCGCCTCCCGGCATCGTCGTAACGTTCCGCGCCGCTCGTACCGTCGATGACCACTGCGTCCATCAACATGTTGCCCGGTCCCGTGTCGAAGGCGACGATGTCGCTCATAGTCGCCTTCGCCGGGATGACGGTGGCGTTGCCGATGCCGCCGATGTTCTGGACTATGCGGCCCTCGGTGACCGACCCGAAAAGGATCGAGTCGATGTAAGGCGCGAGCGGGGCGCCCTCCCCTCCAGCCGCCATGTCGCTGGCGCGGTGGTCTGAAATCACACGGATGCCGGTCCGTTCGCGGAGCACCGCGGCCGAGCCCAGCTGCAACGTCCCCTTGACCGGAATATCGCCGTCGGGCCCTGGAAACAGCCGCGGTACGGGCGCATGCCAGACCGTCTGTCCGTGCATCGAAATGGCGTCAATCGCTTCGGCTGACATTCCAGAGGCTTTGAGCACCAGTTCCACGGCCCGCGCGTACCACTCGGACAGCCCGTAGTGTACGAACGTAAGGTCGTCTATCCTGGCGGTTTCCGGGGAGCAGAGCGCCGATACACGCTCGCGGACCGCGTCGGAATAGGGAATATACCGATGCTCCATCAACTTGACCGAAGATACGGCAGCATCAGCCGCTGTCACTACGCGGACCAAGACCGCGTCGACGCCGTCGAGGGACGTTCCTGACATTATGCCGATGACCAAGTGCTCGGATCTGGACGCGTAGGCTGACCTGAATCCTGCCTCGTCCCTGGAACTCGACATTCCCTGTACCCCCACTTCCCAGTATTATATGGTATTTTATTTCAACGCGCAACGAATATTTTTAGATTTTTGTTTCTTGACCACAAGGCGACCCATAACGTCGAAAAAGCCGGCGGTGCCAGGTCGACTATCACCTTTGTTTCGGGTTATACAGTGCTGCATGGACAAAACAGGGGAAAAACCGCTATCGGGAGAAGCCTTGGTCAAGGAAGTGAACCGCCTCATCCGGGCGGCAAGGGGCTACTGGGACGCGCACAACAACGCCGCGTGCCGCCTGGAACGCGAGCGGGCGCTCGCCTTGTACGACACCCTCACCCGAGAACAGAAAGACAGCGTCCCCCAGGTCCTGCGCGTCTGGTTGCGCTATCGCAGCGGGAAGTACTTCGGGGAAGGCAGGACAGCGCCGGGCGGGAAGAGGAAGTGAGCCTTGAGCTCGAACCAACCATATTGAAAATTGGTCGACCGGGATGCTTGTCTGGAACTCATGATCGCTCTATATTTTTTTCATCATGAAAACGTGCATAAGCAGGATGTCTCCGCAACTCTTCTGGGATACCGACCCGGAAATTGTCGACACCGACAAAAATGCCCGATGGCTCATTGAACGGGTCATGCAGCGCGGTTCCCGGGAAGATTGGTTGCTCCTCAGCGAAAGATACGGGAAAGACGGGTTGCGAAGACTATTGCCGACACTACGAATCGACGCGAAGAGCGCGAATTTCCTGAAGAAGTATTGCGCTTGATGATTGCCCACCCTGAAAGTGTATCGCCGGAACTTCTTGAGACGCTGTTCAGGTTAGCCGCTTTGGAAAGCCTGGGCAAAGCCGCGCTGGGCGGCGGTACTTCCCTTGCCCTTGTTTTCGGGCACAGGAAATCCATCGATATCGACTTTTTCCTCGTCGACGCATTCGACTCTTGACGGGGTACGTTGCCTGTCATTGCCGGATATGGCCGCCATGAAGATAAACGCGGTATTGATATGCTTTCTTTTCGCGAACTGATCCGCCTCGGTGCCGAAAAAGGCTTTATTGAAACGCCGAGCGATTGGTTCTTGTTTCGGGAAGAGCGCAACATCAGTTCTTACACCTATGATGCAGCTAAGGTTGCCGAAGTCTTTGTATACGCATGGATTTGACGCCGCTTTGATTCGATTGAACGATGTCCTGAGACTGGAATGCTCATGGGTACACAACTGGTCATGGTCTGATGGGCAACATTCCAGTACTCAAGCCTGCTCTAGTCGTCAGAATCCTTCTCTGACAGATCAGGCCTGTTCCAGTAGCTCCACGCGTACTCCCGCGTAGCGTTTCATTCCCGCATCCATCGTCATCAGCCTGGCGTCGCTCCGCAGCGCAAGCGCAGCCAGGAACGCGTCGGGAACCGCGTTGCCCGCAGCGCCGGAAACCAGGCACAGGTGCTTGAAAATGCCGAAGGTCATTTCGTCGGCCTCCGCAAAAACCGAGGCAGGGTGGGCTTCCAGCCAGTCCACGAATGACCAGGCTTCGGCTGTCGATGATGGCTGCTTGAATATCCTCGGGTTCGTGACCAGCCTGAGGAAGGACGAAGCCATGGCGGGGCAGAATACAAAGCTTTCCCGGCTTTCGAGCGCCCCTGTCAACGCTCTTCGGCTTGCCGCATGGAACGGACTATCCCACCCGAATGCATACACCCCCAGGTTCACATCCCA
>CAZKJA010000318.1:0-4734 GCA_964552925.1 uncultured Treponemataceae bacterium | reverse complement strand
GCGTCGAAGACTATGCGGGAATGATGAAGCTCATCGACGCGCACATGGCACGCTTGGGCAGTAATTGAAGAATACTCCCGCGGGCCCGTCGTTCCGCCGCCTGATCGGCACGAGCATGGCAGCCAAGCCGGTCGTCGATATCGGCGCGCAGATATTCAACCCCTTCCTGCCCTTGATAGCCTCCGGGCCGGGCTTGAGCGTGGTCGAACCCGGCTGTGTGGTCGGCTTGCGCAACTCGATGGGTATATTCGCGCCGATATCGACGGCCGGCATTGGGGAGCAAGTCTCGCGTCGGTCCTTGTCTTCGGCGGCAACCGCCGCTCGGCCTACGCGACCATCCCGGCCGCCACCCTGAGCTACTTCGCCGCCATACAGGTGATGATCACGCACGGCGCCTGGCTCGCCGGGCGCTACGGCCTGGACGCAGCCGCGCTCGGCCTGGTCGTAGTCGGTGGTATAGTCTTCCTTAAGCTCTCGGCATTCATGCCGTCTCGGAATGCGCGGCATTCCGAGTTGCTTTTCTGAACGCGCCATTCATGGTACGGGTCAGCTCGGCCAAGCCGTCCTTCTTCATGAGGGGACGCATCCGCAATGCGGACGCGATGCAATTTCCTTTGGAAATTGTGCCTAATTGTCGATCGGCGTGATGGTGGGGTGGAAGCGCATGACGGTGCGCCGACGGAGGCTGTCCATCTTGACGCCGGGCTTCACGAAGTACTGCATTCCCATCTACACCACCCTCAGGCGAAAACTCGCAGGTGCGGAAGATCAGCCACGCCCTACAGTCGGCTAACACCTAGAGGTATTGGTTGGACTGGATCGGGACAGGCTCGGCGGAGACGAGTTCGTTGCCTATGTCCCCGGAAACGCTTCGACTGACAGTCTCGCTTCGCTGTCTTAGCTTTTCAGTTCACTCCATCGGTTTGATCTTGAAGAACGCTCCGACAAGCGCTGAGTCCCCGTTATTGGTCATTCGATGGGACACGCCGCCGAGCTTATAAAAAGCGCTTCCCGGTTCGAGACTGGCGGTTTCGACGCGGCCATCCTCGATCCAGGACGCATCTCCGACTCCTTCCAGGACCAGGAAGACTTCCGCCTCGGGATGTTCATGCCAGCCCATATCCGTATGGGCCGGTATCATGCCCAACCCCACGATCATGCCGTCGTTTTCGACCGATGGCGTCACAAGCCTCCCCCATAAACCGGCGATCCCGGCAGCGGCCTTGAGCTCGACGGAAGAGACGTTCCTAACCCACACGGTAGCGTTCATGCCTTTGCCTCATTTCCAAACTATGTCGACACCCTTGGCGGCATAGGCGCGTTCGTCATCGTCGGATGGCGCCTGATCGGTAATGATCCGATCGATCGCCGTTACGGGTGCGATGACGAGCGGGGCGATCTTGGAGAATTTGGTGTGATCCACGAGTAGATTGACTTCGTCGGCACGTTCGATGATCTTCCCGAAAAGCCTGACGAGCACGGATTGAGCGGTCATGACGCCGCGCTCCGCGTTGATAGCGGCCGCGGATAGGAAGACTGCGCCAAACTGGAGTTTATCGATCGCGTCGTAGGCAAGAGGACCCGCAAAAGTGTTCAGTTCATACTGGAGATCGCCGCCGGTGGAAATGACCTGAATATGCGGCGTTTTCAGGAATTCCTGCACGACAATGGGAGAATCCGTAACTACGGTGAGGGAGCTGCGGTACGACCTGGCAATTTCCTTCGCAAAGTAGATAGTCGTCGTCGCAGAATCGAGGAATACGCTCGATCCCTCCTGCACGTATCGGAGCGCGGTCCTCGCGATCGACTGCTTTTCCCGAACCTGACGTCGATATCTGATGTCGAAACTTTTCTCCAATCCACCGATCTCGCGATACTTGACGCCACCCCTCACTTTCTGGACGAACCCATCGGCTTCCAAATCGTTCAGGACTCGATGAACGGTGACCTTCGAAATCTCGTATTTTTTTGACAATTCGCTTATCGAGCATAGCTCGCGCTCGCGGATAAAATCCAGAATCTCTTCGTTCCTGATAGAAACGATCATCAGCGCTCTCCTCTATTGTATTTCAAGCGCGGAACATTCTCCGTCTTCTTTGATCCAAAGCTGCGACCATGGACCGATCGCGATCTCCCCTCGACCGGCGGATCGTAGAAAAAAAGAGGCCCGCGCTTCCTCGAGCGACACGACCCCGGCCTTACCCGTTATACAGTGAAGTTGAACGTACTTGTCCGACGGGTCGAGACGGATTTCCCGGGGCTCATCGCTCAAGTTCATAACGACAATACTACGTTCAGCGTCGCGACTCAACACGAAGCCGCTCAGGCCGGCCTTGTCCGTATGGAACGTGGCGATGCATCCCCCCGCATACTCGGACAGGAGTTTCGCCGTCGACCACAACGGCGCGACCATAGCATAGGAACCGCGGGACCTCACGAGCCCGAGCGCCCCATATACATCCGGCCATATGACGCCTGTCGCACCGCCGGCTGTACAAGCCGCCATGCTGGCGGCGAACCACAACGCGCCGAATCCCGTATCGGATCGAGAATCCCATTGAGCGACGGCCACTCCGGCGGTCTGATTTTCCTCGGTCGGAGAAATCGGAGGTCGCGGCTTGAGCGTGATCGGACCGACATGGACGGCGGGGGCATTCGAAAACCGGCGTGCCGCGAGGACCAGGATCGTCTGGACGGAAAGACTCTCCCAAAGTGTCTCATCGTCTTCCGCATGGACTTGAGGTGAAACCGCGAAACATACTCGATCGGTCACTCCCCCGGGCGGAGGTCTCCGGTTCAATTCAACGAAGTTTCGATGAGTACCCCAACCTACCGGTATCTCAGGGAAAAACCGCTTTAAAATTTCCTTCCACGCAAACCATATGCCTTCAGGCTTCGAGGCGCCGCGATCCGGAAGAATGAACGCATCAAGCACTTTCGGCGACAGGCGCTGAATAGCCTGGCTGAAAGATTTAGCAACGCTCCGGTCATACTCGCCCACTACGAGCCCTAGCCGAAGCGGAATACCGGTTCTCCGTGAAAGATTCGCGGCGTTACTAAAACGACTCTCCATTTTTGACGACCCCGGATAAAGTTCGAGGTACAGAAAAGCCGGCGACAAATCCCGGATCGCATTGGCCATGAATTCGTTCGGTTCATCTCCGGCGACGGGAATGCAAAATCCGATAGACGGAAGGGGCCGTGATTCGAGCCGATCCAGGATGATCCGTCGCGGGAAGACAGGTTCGCGATCGACGATCTCCGGTACCGATCCCTCCACGCGGAAACGTACCTTCTGGATTGTTTCGGTGCCGGCCGGAATCTCGATGGGATACGGATCATCCAAGGGCGGCGTATAGCTTTTGCAGGAAGCGTCGCTCCAATTCCGCTGGTCCTCCCCCTCGAATATGCCGCCTTCGAACGCGAGCGAGACATTAAGTCCCGGCGGAATTCGATACGCGAGACCGACCATATCGCGAAAGATCCTGTCGGGAGCGGGATCGACCGGAAAGACCGTTGTCGTCCGGTTCGAGTTGGAGTGCAGGACCTCGACGGGAAGTCCGCTGAGCTGGGGCATCGGATGAAGAACGCAAAGACCGATCCTGCAAGCGCGGAACGACGTGAGCGCCCGTCCATGGAATGCGAAGGAAAACCCGTCTCCTTCGGCGGCGATACTGCCCTTCCATCGATAATCGATACCGTGCCCCTCGACTCGACACGCGAAGGAGAGAGACAAGCTATCTCCCATCTCCTGTTCAGCGACGGATTCGAGGCGGCAGGGGACGGTTCCCCAATCGGCATCCCGCACCGCTGCGTAAACCCTGCGGACAATCTCCAGGTTATTCCAACGCAATTCGCGGACTTCGCCCGAGACAAAGCGGAAAGACCAGCTTCCATTGCGGTACGTCTTCATTTTTTCCATTTCGAATCGCCTTCCCTGAGCTGTTTCAAAGTTCGGGACGCGGCTTTCGAAAACCTTCCAGCCCTTTCTTTTTAGCGTGGATTTCACGGGCGGCATCGGCAATATGGCGGGCCGTCAATCCATATTTCTCGGCAAGATCCTCGTTTGGGGCCGATTCGCTGTAAACGTCACGGATCCCGATGCGCTTCATCAACGCAGGATGACTCTCGACGACAATCTCCGCCACGGCACCTCCGAAACCGCCCAGAATACTGTGGTTTTCGACCGTAACGATCGCTCCAATATCCTTTGCCACGGTTCGGATCATCGCCTCATCGAGCGGTTTCACGCACGGCATGTTGATAACGGCGGCATCGATGCCCTCGCGGCTGAGGATTTCGGCCGCATCGAGGCAGGCATACAGAAGGAGTCCCGAGTTCAGAATCGCGACGTCACCTCCGGTCTTGAGCCATCTGCCCCGGCCGGGTTCAAAACGATAACTCTTATCGAATACTACCGGCCATTCGTCGCGGCCGACCCGGATATAGACCGGACCTTGATACTCGGCTGCGAACATGATAAGGGCGCGCGTTTCGTATATGTCGGCCGCATCCAGGACCATCATGTTCGGCATGGCGCGGAGCGTCGCAGTATCTTCTATCGTCTGTTGGCTCACTCCCTGCCGACCGGTGAAGATACCCGCGTAGGCACCGATAACCTTGACGTTGTTCTTCGAATAATCAACACACATCGATATCTGGTCCGCTGCTCGCTTGCTCGCGAAACGAGCGAAGGTAAGGGCAAAGGGAATGAAGCCCATTCTGGAAAGTCCC
>CAZKJA010000317.1:0-4756 GCA_964552925.1 uncultured Treponemataceae bacterium | reverse complement strand
GACAGAGTCTGCGAAAGGCCGGCGCCGAAACCGACGTTGAGGCTTCCCGCGGCGATCGCCTTCGTCGAATAGTCGAAGGCCAGCAACAATACCAGCGGCGCGCCCAGGGCCGAACTACGGCCTATGCTGCCTTCAAGGGTGAAGGTTTCCCTGAGCGCCGGCGGCACCGCGAGCACGGTATCGAGCCATGCCGAGACCCAGGTGGCTTCCGTCGCCGGCTCGGACTCGCCCTCGCCGGCGGGCTTGGCGGTATCCCTCGCCCGGATGAGCAACCCGACGAGATCGCCGAACCAGGTGCGCCTCGGCTTCGTCGCGAGCGCGAGGCCCAGGGACTCCGACCACGGCTGTGCGCTGCGCGTGCGTTGATACGAGATGCCGTTCGTGAACGCGAGCATGGAGCCCGAGAGGGCTTCGAAACTAATCGCCACGTTTGAGTTCACGGTAGGCATAATGAACCCGTCGGAGGGATAGTAGGTGAAGTCGAATTGCGTCTTGTACGAGTACTCGTCGAAAGCGATCGATGACAGGATAGGTTTGGCGCCTCCGGAGGCAAAGACGTTGGCCGCCGCGCCTGCCAAGCTTATGTTCATGGTATCGGACTCGAAGCCGGTATCATACTGGAGCGTTTCCTTGCGGTAGAAACCGGTTTCGACGGCGCTTGGGACGATGAGATCCAGGATACCGAAGCCAATCGGCCTCTGGATGCCAAGGCCCAGCCCGCTCGTGTGCGTCCCGGAACTGGCGCCAGAACTGAAGCCGCCGAAGCCGGCGAAGGCATCCCGGTTCCACAACTCGTCGACCGGCACCGCCGACCAAAGCGCCGCCGCGTCGGCCGCCGCTTGCGCGAATTCAAGGGCATCGCCTTCGAAGGAAGCGGAAACGGAAAGCCTTTCAACCGAGGATTCGCGTATGTAGAACGGCGACAGGTTCAAGACCCCAAGCTTGAATGGCGCTGTCGCCTTCGCCGAAAACTCCGTGCCGGCCGGCGAGCCCGAGGCGAACGCGTGCGAAGCGCTCGCTACAAGCTTTGAGTCGAACGCCGCCGCCGCAAATTCAAAGCGCCTTGAATTCGCGTCGGATTCCGCGGCGGGTACCGCCAGGCGCCAGGATTCAAGCCATGCATCGGAGAAGCCCATGCCGCTCAGCACCGATACCGGCGCGGCCAGGCCAGCCTGCGCCGACAACGACACGACGCTTCCCAGGCCCAGATTTCCCTTCCATTCCTGCGAGAAGGCTCCGGGCTCCTCGGCGGACGATACGGCGGCCGTCCCGGAGAACGTTCCCGCTGCAATCGCGCCTTCGAGTTTCCTGGCGTAACGTCCCGAGGCCTCGTCCCTCGAGTACCGGTCCTGGATTCGCGTCGGGGCTGCTGAACTCGGGAACGCGAGCTGGTACCCAAGCCCCAATGCTCCGGTACCGTCGGCGTAGGAGGGCGACGCATCGACGATCGCGGAGACAAACGGCGCCTTCAAACCCGCCTCGAAGGCGCCGGCAAGGGCTATATCGGCGTCAAGCACCCCACTCGCCTTCCCCTTCGCGTACACACCGACTTTTTTGGTCGGGTCGCCTAGCTTGAACGATGCGTCGAGCAGGCTGGAGAATCCGTCGGCGGGCTCCTCGAGGATTATCTCGTCGATGGCGACGGTTCCCGAGGTCAAGCCGGCGACGCTTATCTCGACGAGCCCCGCCGAGCCGGGTATCGAGAAACCGGAGACGGTTCCAGGCACGCTGAACGCGGATCCGTCGGAGGCGGTGAAGGTGACTATCGGCGCCGCCGGATTCAAGCGCAGCTCGACCTTGCACCAGCCATCTGATACGAGATCGAAGGCATCGAGGTCGATTGTCACCTCTGCGCCATCGCCTGTTCCATCGCCTACGGCAACCTTGAGCGTCGAACCGCTGGCGGGCCCCGACGCGTCCAGATAGAACGACAGCCTCCCGAACGACGACAGCGGAACCGAGTCGACATAACGGATGAACCGCGTCAAGACACCCGTCGCGCCCGTGTCGGCCGTCAACACGAGGGCGCGGTTCGCGGCACCGCCCGGGTGCAAGTCGGTAATGGTCTTCGAGAAAGCCGGAATTTCGGAAAGGTCGCTTGCCGCCGCCGATGCCGCTGTCACAAAGACGGCATCCCCTTCCACCGGCCTGAAGGACGGAATCCAGGATGCGGCGGCGTCGGAACCCGTAAGATGTCTTCCATGCCGGCGACGCGGTACAGCCCCGTGGTTCCCGCCCTCTGGTACCGGGCCATCGTAGATACCTCGAACGACGCGCGCTCGCCCTGCCTTGCCACGCCCGCGGATACTCCCGTCCACGCTGACTTGAGTTCGCCGCCCTCGTCGTAACCAGTGCCGAAAAGCGGCCAGCGGCCCCCGATAGCACCCGACCAGTCGAGGCCGAGCCAGGGCCACCGGACTCCGAGGCCGAAGGCAAGGGCACCGTCGGAGCGGTCCGCGCTCGTGACGGCGTAGCGCACCTGGATGCTCTCGCCGGCGCCCGGCGGGGGCACGAGTTCCAGTGTGTGGCTCGTCTCGTCGTAATTGAACGACGACGAGCCCACGCCGTCGCGGTAGACCGTAATCGTGCCGGTCACCGTGTCGTCGCCGAGGATTATGGAGTCGACCGATTCCACGACCCTGGCGATGATGACGAAGCCGTCGCCCGCGGGGTAGTCATCCTCGATATCATCGTAGATCCACGGGGAGATGAAAGGTCCGGTGGTGGTTTCGCCATAGAAAGGCCGCATGTACCCGGGATCGTTCCCGGGCGCATGAGCTATGTCGACATTGACAACCTCGACAAGGTTGTCGGCGACTCTACCTACCTCGAAGCGCGCGTCGGTCTGGCCCGTGGCAAGGTTGCGCACGAACAGTTGCGCCGCCGAACCGGTATCGGTGACTGCGTACAGGTTGCGCGCCTCGTACGCCGACCCGGCGCGGACGATGCCGCCATCGGTGTCGTAGGAGACGGCATACAGCGTATCCGAATGCGGGCCAAGGTCACCCGTCCAGCCAGCCGTCAAGGTTCCGCGAGGTTCGGCGGCGAGCATGATGACTCCCGTTGCGAGCGATACCGAATACTCGTCGCTCTTGAGCACCCTCGACTGGCCGGCGTATGTATCGGTCAGTTGCAACGTGGCGACAGGAACGTCATCGAGTACGAAGCGACGGCCACGCAGGTTTTCGCGGGGGGCGTATTCGGTCTCCCTGGCTTCGGCGCTGCCGAAGAATTCGCGCGATTCCCAGGTCAGCCCGTCCCAGCGCACCATCGCGTCGAAGGATACGCCGGAGTCGGGATCGCTCGCGCTGATCGCGGCTCCGAACGATCCCTTGGGGAGACCGAATCCCATGTAAGGGTAATCGGGGAAGCTGATGCCGGCGTTTCCCAGCCTGGCGCTCTTTATATAGTCGCGCTCGTCGCCTGTGTACGAGAGCGAGAACAGGGTGTCCGAGGCTTCCTGGGTCACGTACGCCTCGAACATCCACTTCTGCCTGAAGCGGAGGAGCGTATACAGGTCCGGCGTCTGGGTGAACAGGAAGGGGACGGCGTTGAAGCCCGAATCATCCGAGCCAAGCGACCACGCGCCCGTCGACAGCACCGAAGCTTCCCAGAAACCCTGGGCAAGCACTTCGACATCCGAATCGCCTATGTTTGCCGCGAACAGGCTGGTAGGGGGTTCCTCCGGCAACACCGAGAACAGGGTCTGGGCATGGGCATGACTTGCCGGCACGACGAGGGTTGCCCACAAGGCCCAAAATAACGCGAACGGGATGGCTGTAGTTTTTTGCGGTCTTTCCATATTCATCGTTCGCGTATATCATTGTAAATCATGGATCGGGGTATTGAGAAGTCCGGCATCGACAATTACAGGCTCCAGGCAGGCGCGTCGGTTTTCGATGCCCTGGCGGTGGCGTCCGTACTTGTCGTCCTTGCCGGGGCGGCGCTCTCGATATTCCAGACTTCGTGGCGTATACGGGCATATTTCTCCATCGCAGCCGTCATCTTCGACCTCATCCTGGCCTATGAATTTCTAGTCAGGCTCGCCGCGCGACGGGAGCCGGTATCGTGGATCGACGGTATTTCGACAATACTGCCCCTTCTCGCGGTCTCGGGACCTTTCATCTTCGGCTGGATTGCCTCCGATTTCCGCTCGGCCGCGGTGCGCGGTTTTTGGCTCGCGGCGGCTCCAGTCAACGGCATGGCCTTCATCGCGGCGCTGAGGATGCTACGCGTGATGCGGTTCAAGCGTAGCGCAGACTATGAACCGCCGTACGACGGCCTTAAAAGCCGATCGGCCTGGACCGCCGCCGTATCGACCGGACTGCTTGTTATCCTGGCAGGCGCTTTGGCATCCGACGCGTTGATGCTGCCCGGCATTGCCCGCCTTGCGGTCGACCGGAGGGAGTCGCTCGCATCGACGATACTCGCCGCCGAGGGAGATGCGGCACGGCGGGCCGCGGCCGAGGCTGCGGGTATCCTTGCCCTGGAACTGGATGGCCGTACTCTTCTCGCCGCCCCGAAGTACGTCAACCCGGCGGAGTATAAGACGTACACAGTCGACGGCGCGCGATGTTGGTTCCCGGTCGCGGAAGAAACACGCGCCAGGGCTATGGCAACGGCGGTAGCGGCTCTTGCAAGCCTAGCCGCCGCTATTGCCTTCCGAATCGCATCCGCAAGATCGTCGCGCGGCCTGCGCGGTGGGCCAGGCGGCTGGAGCCGGCGCTCCAGGTCGCAAGGATATCCGGGAATGCCA
>CAZKJA010000316.1:4114-4758 GCA_964552925.1 uncultured Treponemataceae bacterium | reverse complement strand
TGCGGTCTCAGGATCTTCGGCCAAAAAGGCGATATCCTTTTCCGCGTCGTAGGGCACGGTATGTTTCCGTTCCACATTCGCCGAAAGATCGCAGCCTTCCTCGCCGTCCAGTATGAATTGGACGTCGATATACTTTCGGTGGTATTCCGGACTGATCTCATCCCGGGTCTTCGTTTCTTTGGTCATCACGTGGGCAATTACGTTGTCTCCGTCTATAACGTATTTTCCGTCCGGGATATCCGTCGCGGCTTCCCGAATAAAAGCAAAGGCCGCCTTGAAGCCAGGATGAACGCATTCGTACAGGGCGCTGTTCCCTAGAGTATCATAAATCATATAACAACCTCCAAGTCTTGCACAGTTTAATGCAAAGCATTCGGCAGTTTCAAAGAGAACGGATGCTTTTCAAAAACCCATCGGGGAATGGAAGCATTAAATGGAATCCTTTGAAATCGACCCGCTTGTTTAAATACACAAATTCCAACTTCGACAACTTCTCCATATCCCTGCGTGAGCAGCAGGGGAGTATAGTTATATCTCACGCAGAGGCGCGGAGTTTGGAAGCTTCAAGAATATTTCTCCCCTGATCTTCTCTGTGCCTCTGTGTCTCTGTGGTTCAAATTCCTCTCAAAGCTATGTGTCGGCTC
>CAZKJA010000316.1:0-4104 GCA_964552925.1 uncultured Treponemataceae bacterium | reverse complement strand
TTCAAAGAGAACGGATGCTTTTCAAAAACCCATCGGGGAATGGAAGCATTAAATCGATATTCGCCTCCATAAAGCGAAGGAATAGCTGCTGGACGGGCATGCTGCTTCCGAATCAGTGAAATGGAATCCTTTGAAATCGACCCGCTTGTTTGAATAGACCGGTTCAAACTTCGACGGCTTCTCCGTGCCTCTGTGGTTCTGTGGTTCAAATGTCCTGTCTCGCCTAATCATCGACCCCGATCCGCTCCCGGTTTTTTCCTACGATTAGTCCCATGAACACGGCGAAAGCCGCGCCCTGGGATGCCACCGAGAACACGACAAGCGGTACCACGCCGAAACGGTCGTACAGGAAGCCAATGACGGCGCTGCCGGCGAACCAGAACAGGCCGAAGAGGGTGTTGAAAAGGCCGAATGCCCGCGCCCGCCTGTCTTCAGGCACGCGGTCGCTGATCGCCGCCTTGAGAATCGATTCTTGCGTACCCACGCTGATTCCCCACAGGGCCATGCCGGCCAGGATACTTGCGGTGCCGCCCATGAACACGAGCGGGGCGGTAAACAGCTCGGCGAGGAAGAGCGCCGCCAGAGCCTTGAGTCCTATCCTGTCGTATAGCCGGCCAAAGACGATGGCGGCGGCGGCGTCGACGGCCATCGCGCCCGCGTACAGGAGCGGTATGGCTTCCTCGGAGAACGAGCCCATCCGCTTGAGGTGAAGTCCTATGAGCGGGAAGTCGGTTATGCCCATCGCCAGGAGCCCCGCGGCCAGCACTATTATCCAGTAGCTTCTCGAATAGCCCTTGGCGCCGACCTCTATGCTGGTCTTCTTCATCTCGAAGCGTTCGGGGTGGGGAAACAGGAAGCGGTTGACGAAGGTGATGCCGACGGCAAAGGCCGCCGGTATGAAGAGCAGGAGCAGGCCGGTGCGGTAGCCTGCCAGGCTCTTGGCGTCTGGTCCGAGGAAGAGCAAGGCCGAGAACATCGCCGGGCCGAGGAATGCGCCAATCTGGTCCATCGCCTCGTGGAGGCCGAAACCGAAGCCGCTGCCCGTGCGCTTGGCCGCGAACGACACTACCGCGTCGTGGGCCGGCTTGCGTATCGCCTTGCCGACCCGTTCGAGAAACAGGAAAGCTACCGCGAGTTCCCAGCCACGCAGGAAGGCGAGCATCGGCAGCGAGCACAACTGGATGATGTAGCCCACGATGATCAGGATCCAATACTTGCGGGTGCGGTCGGCTATGCTGCCCGACACCAGGCGAAGCGCGTATCCGACAAACTCCCCCAGACCAGCGGCCAGGCCAAGCGCGAAGGCGCTCGAGCCCAGAAGCTTGAGGTACTGCCCTACAACGCTCCGTCCCCCTTCGTAGTTCATGTCGGCGAAGAGGCTGACAATGCCGAATAGTACTATCAGCGCGATTGCCGATTTCTTTGTAAGCTCGACTGGCATCTTCATAGTCGAATCCGCTTTCACCTGCATCCCTCCTCTGGCTGTAACAAGTTCATCTTCCATGACTTGATCCCCTTGTCAAGCGACTTCATGAAATAATCTTTGAGTAATTCTGATTGTATTTGTCATATATGAATAGTAATTTTACCTGTGGAGGCAATCATGAGCATACACAACCTACCAAGGCATGCGGTTCTTTTTGCCATGGCATCACTCATAGCCATGGCAAGCCCGGTATGGTCGCAGGCGAAGAAGCCCGTCCAGACCAACGCTACATTCCAGTCGGCCGACGGCACAGTCCTCAAGGCGTAAAGGTGGAACTGGGGGTACGCTGAGCATGAATGGCTCAACCCGCGCGCCGGTTAGCCGATATATGAAGTGTAGGATCGGACGAAAAAGGGTGCGGAATCGAGGGGTGTCATGGAAGCGTACTTTGGCTACCTGGAATCGAGTCTCATAGGTATACCGATGCCGCTGAGACAGCTATTCATCCTGGCGTCCCGCAAGCTGATGGGGCGGGTGCGCGACCATGGCCTCCTCGATGCATATACGGCGAACCTCATAGAGCTGTACATAGACAGCCCGCGCGCGGATCTGAGCTATGTCCAGGCGCTGGAGATGTGTATCGAGGCGTACGGCCTCACCTTCGAATCGGGAAGGGCCGGCTGGATCGCGGTATAAAAGGGGTAAACGACGTAGTCGCGCATGCCCGCATCATGCCATCACAGGCTGAACCCTATGACCACCTTGGTACCCTCCCCTCGCTCGATCCGCGCGGTTCCGTCAATCTGAGCGGCGAGACCGGCGACGAGCTGTAGTCCGAAGCCAGTGCTTCTATCAAAATCCAACGACTCCGGGAGACCGCAACCGTTGTCGGCGACAACGAGTTCGACCCGCTGGCCAAGGTGCTTGGCTGAAACCTCGATCGCGGCTCCCTCGCGGCCTGCGAAAGCGTATTTCATTATGTTGGTCAAGAGCTCGTTGATGATTATACCCAAGGCCTGGCTGCGTTTCGTGTCCAACTCAAAGTCGTCAAAATCCTTCTCCACGCGGAACGCATTGCCGGAAGGATAGTTGGCGATTATTTCATCGACAAGACTCGACAGGTATTCACGGGCCGATATGACGTTCACATCGCTCGACCGGTAGAGTTTGTCGTACATTACCATAAGGCTACGCATCCGGCTCCTGGAATCCTCGAGGGCCGCGATGGCCGCCGGGTCCGAGATGGAGCCCTCCTTGATGCTCAACAGCGCCTGCATCGAGTTCATGTTGTTCTTGATGCGGTGATGAACTTCTTTTAGCGTAAGGCTCAATTCCGCATTCCTCGCACGCAGCTCTTCTTCCGCCAGCTTGCGTCGCGTGATGTCCGCGTGGGTTCCGAACATCATGAGGGGCTTGCCGTCATCCGTCCAGGTGGTCACCTTGCCCCTTCCCTGGATCCAGACCCAGCGACCATCCTTGTGTTTCATCCTCGACTCGAACTCGTAGTATTCCGTCTCCCCGTTAATGTGCCTTTCCAGGCATTTAGTCGATTCCTGTAAATCGTCCGGGTGTTTCAGTCCCATCCATGCTTGCATGTTCACCGGATTCAAATCGTCGAGGTTGTATCCAAGCAAGGCTACCGACCCTTCATCCACGTCTATTTCGCCGCTCTGGATGTTCCATTCCCAGGTGCCGGCGTTGATGGCACGGAAGACGCTCTGCAGTTTCAAGCGCTCGGCTTCCAGCAATTGCTGTGTCCGTTTACATGCCGTAATATCTCGCGCTACACCGTACAGGTACCTGCGGCCAGAAACCTCGAAGAATATGCCGTTCACCGCGACATCTATCACATGCCCATCCTTGTGGCGATGCCGGGTCTCAAAGAGAATCGTCGAAGCCATGGGCTTGCGGCTCCAGAACTCCATGAATTTGTCCTTCGGGAAATCGATATCGATATCGCCGATCCCCAAATGCAGGAGTTCATCATGGGTATACCCCAAAGTCGCACACGCCACATTGTTCACGTTGAGCATATTGCCTTCGTAGTCCATGAGGTAAATTGCATCGATGCTGTTTTCGAGAAGCACGCGGTACAGCGTCTCGCTTTCCTGCAATGCCGCCAGCTTTCGTTCCATATCCTGGTGCGATTCGTACAATTCAAGCGCCATCTCGACCGAGGACCTGAGGACAAAATCCCCCGAATTCTTGATGACACAGCCATATCGGGTGATTCCCCTCACCCGCTCGGCCATTTCGCGCTCGGCGTGCGACGTCAGGAACACGATTGGCGCACTTACAGAGGCGAGGATGGCGGAAGCGGCTTCCGGGCCGTTCATACCGGCGCCGAGCTCGATATCCATGAGGATTAAATCCGGAGGGGATCCGCAGGTGGCTCTATTGACAGCTTCCTGGCCGGTGACCACGGTTTCCACCAGGTAGCCCCATGACTCGATCGCATTTGCACACGCCAACGCGACGAGAGGCTCATCCTCGACGAGGAGTATACGTTTTTTTTTATCCATCGGCATCACCTTTTATTTTTATCCAATTCATTCAAAAGTGCCAATATGATATTATTTGCGCTGAATTCTTGAAGTGTCAACGATTTTCTGCGTGAGGCATAAGTAGTTCCTCGAACCATGTTGCCGCATCAGCGGGCGTACATGGGCAGGTACGAC
>CAZKJA010000315.1:0-4814 GCA_964552925.1 uncultured Treponemataceae bacterium | reverse complement strand
GTGCAAGGAACTCGCCTCGAGTTCGGCGCGGATTTTCGCGGCCTGCTCGCCGCTCTGTATATCGGCCTTCACGCCGTTGATCTGAGCCAGTTTGACCGCGAACGGGTCGCGCGGGTCGACCAGCTTGCGGACATTGGCTCCGAGCATCCAGTATTCTTCCGGATTGAAACGCTTTATTTCATTCTCGCGCTCGCAGACCAGTCGCAGCGCGACCGACTGTACCCGTCCGGCGCTGACGCCGCCCCGGACCTGTTTCCAGAGCAGCGGGCTCACCTTGAAGCCCACCAGCCGGTCGAGCACGCGGCGCGCCTGCTGGGAATCGACCCGCTTCATGTCCAGAACACCAGGCTTGGAAAACGCCTCCATTATCGCGTTCCTGGTGATTTCGTTATAGGTGACGCGGCTGAATTTTTCAGGCGGAACGATTCCCCTGAGCAATTCTGACAGATGCCAGGCTATCGCCTCCCCTTCGCGGTCAGGATCGGGCGCCAGGATAATTTCATCGCACTTCTTCGCTGCCGCCTTCAGTTCGGCTATCACCTTCAGGCGTCCGCTCGTGTTGACGTAGGCTGGCTTGAAATCGTTCTCGACGTCCACGCCTAGCTTTTTAAGCGGCAGGTCGCGTACGTGGCCCATCGAGGCTTTGACTATATATTCCTTGCCGAGATACTTGTTGATGGTTTTTGCCTTGGCTGGTGACTCTACGATAACTAGCTTCACTATATTGATACCTTTCGAATCGCGGATAGACGATAATGTAATGAACGGTTTGCACTATAGTCCACTCCAGTTCCTTTGTAGAAGCTAGTCTTGCCGCGCTACGCCGTAGTATAAGGTTCCCGGGGCGGCATCGTCCCGGGGAGTTCCATGAAAGCGATATTGTTCGACGTCGATGGAGTTTTGGTCAATTCGGAGGCCTTCATAGCGGAGGCCGGAGCCCGGATGTTCTCGGAACTCTACGGAGCAGACGTCGACCCGTCGGAGTTCGCGCCGTTCATCGGCACGGGCGAAGGCCGCTACCTCGGGGGCGTAGCCGAGGCCCGCGGCATAACGGTCGACGCGCCGCGAGCCATGCGCCGTATCTACGAATTGTATTTCGAAGTGATCAAGGGCAGGCTGCAAGCGGTTCCAGGCGCAGTTGAACTCGTACGCGGCTTGCGTTCAGCCGGCGTCAAATCGGCTACCGCCACGAGCGCAGACAGGGTCAAGCTCGACGCCAACCTCGAAGCTGTCGGCCTGCGGGAAGACGATTTCGACGCGCTCGTCTGCGGCAACGACGTCACCCGCAAGAAGCCGTACCCCGACATCTACCTGGAAGCCGCCAGGCGCCTCGATGTACAACCGAGCGACTGCCTCGTGATCGAGGACGCGGTCGAAGGCATCAAGGCCGGCGTGGCCGCTGGCTGCGTCTGCGTCGGCCTTTCGACGACGTTCCCCGCGTCGCTATTATTGGAAGCGGGCGCGGTCCGGGTCTTGCCAGACCTGACGGGCGGGCTCGAAGTGCTGGAGGCTGTCAAGACCGTTAATCAGATTTCTTGATATAATCTGATTAAAAGAACATGTTCGTCTTGGAGGCTTCCATGATTGTCATGTCAGTGACTGACTTTTCCAGAAACATAAAACGGGTCCTTGATTCCGTGGAAACTGCGGGAGAAGAAGTGGTGCTGGTCCGTAACAAGCGCCGCATAGGAACGCTCGTGCCTGGCGAGCCGTTCATGACGGCCCGAGAAGCTATGGGAGATCTGTACCGTACCCTGCCTGACGAGTCAGGAGCCCAATGGGTAGCCGATTCGCGCATACCCCAACAAGGTTCATCATCGTTGAGGGATCCGTGGGGTGGCTAATCGACACAACACCGCATCCAGGACCTCTGGATAGCCGCACAAGCTATCCAGCATGGCCATATACTGCTCACCTCGAATGGAAAAGACTTCGAAGACATCCCGGGACTCGATGTGGTTGTTTTTGGGAAACAACCCTAGCCAGATTACTCCTCAACTTGTCGGAGATCGTCTCTGTGGGATGAAAGTGCCCCATGTCGAGGCATAGCTTCATCTGGTGCTTGACCGCGTCTATCATCGCCATTACCATCCGGGGCATCATCCGCTCGGCTATTTCTTCCCCAGGTATGCGGCAAGCACGTCTACGACCAAGGCATGGTCTTCTTCCTGCGTCAGACCGGATACAGTGATTGTACCGATGATGCCCACGCCCTGCAGGGTCAAGGGGAAAGAGCCGCCGTGGGCCGCGTACTCCCGATCGGACACCATGTACTTCTGCTCCAGGGTCTGCTTGAGTTCCCGCAACTTCTGGCCGATGTACCAGGAACTGTGGCCGAAGCGGTTGACCGTGTTTTTCTTGCGGATCACCCATTGGTCGTTGTCCGGGTTGGTACCCTTGCGGCTGCAATGGAACAGCACCTTGTCCTTTGTCGATATGTCGATTGTGATGCCGAGTTTGTCGTCCTGCGCCTTCTCGACGAATGAGCAGCCAAGCCGCCACGCGTCATCCTCGTCGAAGCGCTCGAACTGAAGCGCGTTTTCCTGCTCGATGAGCTTTTCCAGTTGGTATTCCATGCGCTGAGTATAGTCCAGCGCCAAGGAGATGGCAAACCAGGGGGCAAGCCATCGACCGGGTCGCCCGTTCTCCTGGCGCTCATTGGTTCCGATCCAAGAATGCCGGTGCTGCGGGCTCCAAACCACACGATGAACAAGGCCGCGAGAGCGAACAGCAGGGATGCGACAAACCGGCGGATCGCGTTGGTGCCCAGCCGGTCAGCGTAAATGGAAATAAGGTACGGCCCTTTGGCCGCAATACGGCTGAACAAGGCCAAAACGCGCCGATCGGAGTACATAGCATTGAAGCGGCCGGATTCCTGCGCGCGGGAGACGATGTCATCGAAGCCGGACGAATTCTCAAGGACCTCCGCCACAGGCTTGCCGATGACCGATTCGTCGGACGCCGCGAGGATCGAGCCGCTATTCGAGACTACAAGGCCCAGCTCGGGTCCGGGAGCGACATTCTTTTCGGCGGCGGGAGTCTCCAACAACCCGGACGCGCGCCTGGAATTTGTCAACAGTACGAGTATGCCTATCGGAGCTCCAGTCCTGAGCCTTTTGATAAACCGGGCCGCGATGACGTATCGTTCGCCGTGGACCGGGAAGCTATCATCCATCCAGACGCACATTCCATCCGCCTCGACCGCCCGGTTCCAGACGAAGCGCCGGACCGCGGTGATTTCCGGCCTGAGAAAATCCTCGGTCATCGTCAAGGGTATACGGTCGATCTCGTCGTAGTCGAGGAAGAAAGCCTCTTCCAACAAGGCCGAAACGATTCTCTGACTCTCGAGAAACCGTGAAAAGGACAGGTTTGCGAGGGCTCCGTCGTACCTGTTCGGGCGTTTGCCGTACGCATTGAGTATATCGTTCAGGTCCTCGTTCGCTATGAATTGGTAGCTGAGATCTTCTATCGAATGAATTCCCGTCCGTAAACGCTGGGCTGCCTGTTCCTGCATTCGCAGACCGGCGACGGAGTCATCGGGGACGTCGTAGAGGAGATAGGCAATGATCCCCGCGACAAGAGCGGCGGTGACCGCGATGACGGTGATTACAGGTCGGCTTCTTCCATCCATGAAACATACGTGGATTCTAGCATCCCGCGCAGTCCTTGTGCATGCCAATCGAAAAACGACTCCAGCTGAAGAAATGCCCGAATGACTTTATGCGTCGTACTTGAACTTCAGTTCTCGCGGAGGCGCCATGGCTAAACCTCGGCATTCAGGCCGTCGTCTCAGCCGCCAGGGCTCTCTTGTAGCAGATGGGGTCGGGTCCGAGCACGTCGCCCGAGTCCAGCCAGGCGGCGGCGCGGCAACCTCCGAAGCAGCGGGAGCCCAGATGCTCGCAGGCGCCGCATTCTCCGGCCAGGTCGGCCGACGTCAATTCGCGTAGCTTCCAGAGGAAAGGCGCGTCGGCCCAAATGTCGACGAGGCTCGAGCCGATCAGGTTGCCCAGCGGGAAATCCTTGAAGAACGGGCACGGGTAGACTGTGCCGTCGCTGCCCAGGTACAGGCTATCCCGCCCGGCCGAGCAGCCGACGGGCGTATCGCTTGCAGTTCCGTTTTCCACGTCGCCGTGCCTATCGCCATCGCAGCCGCAGGAGCATGGCGACTCGAGCAGAAAGGGCATGGCCGATTCCATGAACAGGTTCATACGGCTACCATGCTGGTTCCTCTTGGCGACAATGGTCCTGGCGAACTCGACGAGTTCGGATCCGCTCAGAGCCAAGTCACCTTTCCTGCCGGCGCCCCTGCCCGCAGGCAGGAAAGGAAGCGCCTTGAACGACGAGCAACCCAGGCTCGCGGCCAGGTCGGCCACGTAGCCCAGGGAACCTATGGTGCGCCGGGTCGCTACGGAACTGAGCGACGTGGTGAAGCCGGCCGCCTTGAGCCGCTGGAGGGAGTCAACGGCCGCGTCGAACGATCCTGGCCTTCCCCTGAATTCGTCATGCTGCCCGCGCTCTCCGTCTACGCTGACCTGGATGGCATAGACGGGACGCTTCGACAGCTCGCGTATCGTCTCGTCGCTCAAGGCGAAGCCGTTGGTCGAGACGTCGACGCCGATGCGAGCCTCCAGGAGCGCGTCCATGATGGCGAACAGGTCGGGCCGGAGGAACGGCTCGCCGCCAGCGAGGTTCACGGAAAGGACGCCGGCTTCTGCCAGCCTGCCGACGACGCGTAACGCTCCGGCCGTATCCAGCTCGCGCTGACCGGGCCGGCCGGCGTCTGCCAGGCAATGGGCGCACGACAGGTTGCAGGC
>CAZKJA010000314.1:4409-4816 GCA_964552925.1 uncultured Treponemataceae bacterium | reverse complement strand
CTCATGCGTTCTCCTTCAAGGCCGTGCTTTCATCGCCCGGCGGAGGGGCATTGTACGCGGAAACCGTGCCAGTTTCAACTCGTTGGCTCAGTGTCCGCCCTTCCTTGTCATCAGGCATCGGATGTTGAAGCTATTGCGGAAGGAGCTGAAGCAATATACCTTTCCAGCAGTACTTCCCCGCCCTGTACGAACGGCGCGTGTGGACAATTCCGGAGCGGCTGATGGCAACGATCAGGGACATAGCAAAACTCGCAGGCGTCTCCCAAGGCACAGTATCGAACGTACTCAACGGCAAAGGCAATGTCAGCAGCGAGAAAATCCTTCATGTCGAGAGCGCTGCGGCTTCACTAGGGTATGTGATCAACGAGAAGGCAAAATTACTCAGAAAGGGCACGAGCAAGATACTA
>CAZKJA010000314.1:0-4399 GCA_964552925.1 uncultured Treponemataceae bacterium | reverse complement strand
TTGTTCTGCCCAATATTCGCTTCAGACAATACATCGATTTCTACCTCAGCTTCAATTCAAGTGCGGCTGGTAAAGGGTTTTCGACACATCTGCTTCTGTCCAATGATGATCCCGATACCGAGCGGGAACTGATTGTCCAGGCGCGTTCATTCATGGTGACAGGCGTGCTCAGCTTTTCGAGCTCGGGTTCCATGTATCAGGAATACCGGGAAGCGGGCTTCAGCGACGCCGAACTGCTGTTCGCAGAGCGTGACCAGGACACGGAATGCAGCTACATCGGCTTCGATTACGCCCTGTGCGGGAGCAGCCTCGCCGAACTGGCGCTTTCTTCGGGTATGGAATCGGTGACCCTCGTAACAGACAAACTCGAGTTCTCGCATGAGAAGCAATTCCATACAGCCTTCGTCGAAACACTCGGCACGACCGGAGGAACAATCCTGCGTCATGTCAGCACCGACATGCTCCGCAAGAACCTCAACACTATCCAGCTCTTCGATACGGGCAGGCCTGAAGGGATATTCATCTCGAATCATGGTTTTGCCGAGACGGTGCTCGATGCGCTCCAGATGTTTTTTGGCCGGGAAGAGACGAGGCTTTTTACGGTTTCACCGCTCTTCACAATGCCCGAGGGGAATTTTATGAAATATGAACTCAACTACCGTCTGATGGGAAAAAGGGCGGCGGAGCTTCTCATATCGCACATCGCCGAACCGGACAGCCCGGAGAGGCTGATTCTGGACAATTCCGGTTTCCGCCAGTGGGCAGCTCCCATGCCGGTATACCAGGCCGAGCAGATCAATATGCTCACCCTGGACAACCCCGAAGCCGCAGCCCTGAAGCACCTTGCCCGCCTCTACACACGCTCGACGGGCATCCAGGTGAATATCTCCGTCTCCTCGTATGACGAGATTCATGAAATTCTGTCCGGGATGGACGAGTCGAGCATCTATGACGTTGTCAGGATCGACATGACCTGGATTTCCTGGTTCGCCGGAAGGATACTGCGTCCCCTGGAGGAAATCTCACCCACTATCAAATCCCAGCTCGGCGGTTTCTTGAATGGTCTCAGCCTTCAGTATTTCAACGTGAAGGATCAACTCTTCGCCCTGCCGATATCGCCGAGTGCCCAGATTCTTTTCTACAGGAAGGACCTTTTCGAAAGCACCTCACTCAAGCGTCTGTATCAGGAGCACTACAAGGCATCCCTCGTTCCACCGTCAAGCTTTCAGGATTACAACCGCATCGCGAGGTTCTTTACCAGGGCCCTGAATCACCACTCGCCGGTCGAGCACGGTACCACTATAACGCTCGGTAGTACCGGTGTGGCAGGAACCGAATTCCTCATGCGCTATTTCAGCCATTCACGCAGCCTGTTTGACGAAGGAGGCCGCCTCCTCCTTGATACCGAGGAGGCCCGGCTCTCGCTGGATGAACTCATAGAAGCCCGCCTCTACGCGCGGGATCCATATTGCCCATGGTGGACTAACGCCGCAAAGGAATTCGCCGAGGGCAACGCAGCGATGACTATCCTGTACAGCAATTTTGCCTCGGGAATCCTCAACCCGAGCTCCCGGGTGGTAAACCGAATCGGCTATGCCATGGTGCCGGGAGGAAGCCCAATCATCGGAGGCGGTTCCCTCGGAGTATCCCGGTACAGCAGGAATCCGGAGCTGGCCCTCTCGTTCATCCAGTGGTTGTGCGGCGAAGCGATATCCTCGGCGTCGATGCTGCTCGGAAGCGTCTCCGCCTGCGGAAAATCCTACGAGAACTACGAGATCATCGATACATATCCCTGGCTCGAAATGGCCAAGGACTGCTTCGCGCGCTCCTCCAACCGGAGGACGCCCTTCCCGGATTTTGCTCCTTTTGACGAGCGGCATTTTCTGGGCATCCTGGGCCTGGAAGTCAAGAACGCCTGCAATGGAGCGTTGTCCTCGCGCGAGGCTCTTGAAAAAGCAAAAAAAATATACAGCCGGCAGTTCAATTCCTGAATTTGTCACAGGTGAAGCGTCTCGTTGTTTTGATGCCCCACATTACACCATCACCGTGTTGAATCCCTTCGAGCGAAGCAGGTCCCGGTAGTCATAATCGAGGTGGATGCAATGTACCTTGCCCCGGACTTCACGGGGCAGCAGGCTTTCGAGGTAAGCAAGGCTGGCATGGGTTGGATGGTCGCTTTCGCGGTTGCTTGTATCCTGGTAGACATGGGAAATGGAACCGTCATTGAGACCTTCCACCACCTCGGGAGGAACCGTTTTCGCGTCTCCCGAGAAGTAAACGCGTTCACTGCCTTCCTGTATCAGATACCCAAAGCAGGTCATGTCGGGCACATGCTCGACTTCGAGGGCCTTTACCGACACCCAGTCGTCAATTTCAGTCATCACCCCACGGGTGATTTTTAAAAAACGGTAAATGGGTCGGCCGATGCCGAGCAGATCCAACAGCTGGACCACTGTATCGAGTGGATGCACGACAGTGATCTTCTTCCTGGCGATGTAATGGATATAGGAAATCAGTGAGCCCAGGCTACCCACATGGTCGGCGTGCAGGTGTGTGATCAGGACCACGACCTCGCTGCAATCCGAAATGGCGGGCAGGTTCCAGACTTTCCCGAATGTAGTCTCTCCGCAGTCGACGAGGTAGAAACGGTTTCCCGAGGCAAAGTAGGCGTTGGAGTTATGCATGGACGGATTGAAAGCCGAACCCATGCCAAGAAAAGTCAATTCCATGATGCACTGTCCTTTGGGATGATCATTTGATGCCTGAAGTGACGAAACTATTGATGAATTTCTTCTGGAATATAAAGAATGCGAGGAGGAGGGGAAAAATGATGATGACAGTGGCAGCACAGACATTAGCCCACTGCATCACCGCTTCCTTGGATTTGGCAAAGAGTGCAAGCCCCACAGTCAGTGTTCGGTTCTGGGGTGAGTTGGTCACGATGAGAGGCCAGAGGAAGTTGTTCCAGTGGTAACTTACCGAGACTAGGCCAAAGGATATGTATGCGGCTTTGGAACTTGGCAGATAGACGTGGCGGATGATCTGGAAGGTGCTGCAGCCGTCCATCGTGGCAGCCTCGGCCAAAGCAAGGGGGATACTCTTGAACGTCTGCCGGAGAAGGAATATGCCAAAGGCGCTTCCGAGGAAGGGAAGCATGATGCCCAGCTTGGTGTCGATGAGGCCGAGTTCGCTCAGGGTTCTATAGTTAGGAATTATAAGGACATCATTGGGGATGATGATCTGCATGAAAATGATCAGGAATACGATTTTCTCGCCGCGGAATTTCATCGTGGCAAGGGCATACGCTGCCATCGTTCCCGTTACGCACTGAATTGAGAATGTGACTATGACGAGGAATATCGTATTGAGGTAGTACTGACCAAAAGGTACGTTCTGCCACACGTATTTGATGTTCTCAAGCGTGAAGCTCGTCGTCGGCAAGAGGGACATGACATAGGTCGGTTTTGAGAGAGCCGTGCCAACCAGCCAGACGAGCGGGATGATCCAGACAGCTGCCAAGAGGAAAGAAACCAGGCTCAGGACAGTATTTCTCGGTTTAATCATGTCTGCCCCCTTAGTTGTAGTGTATTTTCTTGTCCGTCTTGACGAACTGGAGCATCGAGACCGAGAGCATGATGACAAGCATGATCGTGGTAAGCGTAGATGCCTTTCCCTGGTCGAAAAAGATGAAGCCCTGTTGGTAGATGTAGTAGAGAAGCAGGGTACTCGCATTGTTTGGCGCACCCTCGGTCATGATGACGACGTGATCCACGAGCTTCAGGCTGTTGGTCATCGCGATGGTCGAAACAAACAGGATAGTGGGCATAAGGAGCGGAAGCGTTATCTTTCTGAATATGGTCCATGGTCGGGCTCCATCTATGGTTGCAGCCTCGTACATCTCACCCGAGATGTTCTGCAGACCCGACAGGAAAAAAATCATGAGGTAGCCGGCCTCTTTCCAGGTGTACATTACCGACATAGCTGGCAGGACGGTCTTCTTGCTGGAAAGCACGTTGAGGGATTTGATACCGAGGTTTTTGAGGAACTGGTCCAGCAGTCCAGTCTGCGCCATGTAGATGAACATCCAGGTGCTGGCTATGGCGATCATAGGCATGATGGCCGGGTAGAACAACGCCGTCCTCACAATACCGATGCCGCGAGCCTTGCGGTTGACGATCATCGCCAGGCCGAGTCCTATGCTCATGCTGGGGAGTACCGTCATGAGCGAGAATACCAGTGAATTCCTCATGATCTTCCAGAACAGCGGATCCGAGAAGAGGGAAAGATAATTGTCAAAGCCGATGAACAGCGGTTTGTCCATCCCGATTTCGAATTGGTTCAATCCCAGCCATATACTGCGGATGATGGGATAGACCGTGAAGGTAAGGATGAACACCAG
>CAZKJA010000313.1:1788-4831 GCA_964552925.1 uncultured Treponemataceae bacterium | reverse complement strand
CGACCTCAAGTCCTGGAAGGAAGTCGTCCGGAAGCTCCTGGAGCCCAAGCGCAGGGTACGCATAGGCGTCGTAGGCAAGTACATGGAACTACACGACGCGTACAAGTCGGTCTGGGAGGCCCTGTACCACGGCGGCATAGCCAACGACGCCGGCATCGAGATCGTGCGCATCGACTCGAGCCAGTTCGAGGCCGAGGGCTCGGATCCTGGCGCCGCGCTAGGCCAGGTCGACGGTATCCTCGTGCCCGGCGGCTTCGGCCAGCGGGGCATCAACGGCATGGTCGCGGCCGCGCGCTGGGCCCGCGAGAACAAGCTGCCGTACTTCGGCCTGTGCCTGGGCATGCAGATAATGGCCATCGAGTGGGCGAGGACGATAATCGGCTGGACCGACGCCGATTCGGCCGAGTTCAACCCGGATGCCGGCCACGCCGTCGTCAGCCTGCTCGAGGACCAGGTGGACATCAAGAATTTCGGCGGCACTATGCGGCTGGGACGCAACGACACCGTGTTCAAGGACGGTTCCAAGCCCGCGCTCGCTTACGGTTCGACGCGCGTCTCCGAGCGGCACCGGCATCGATACGAATTGTCGAACATCTACCGCGATGATTACGAGAAATCCGGCATGGTGATCGCTGGGACGACCCCCGACGGGGAACTCGTCGAGTGCCTCGAATGGCCCGACCATCCCTGGGGCGTCGGCGTGCAATACCATCCTGAATTCAAGTCGAGGCCCATCGCGCCGCACCCATTGTTCGCCGCCTTCGTGAAGGCATCGATAAGCAACGGCGAGAAGAGGGCGCGTGGCTAGAACGGGCCGCGCGAACGGCGCGGCGCTCGCGCTCGCGGCCGCGTTCTGCGCGGCAGCGCTTGCGGGGTGCAGCCTCGATTACGGCACCGCGTTGGCCGAAGACCTCGGGGAAGGCGTGCCGGATGCCGTGGTGTACGGCTTTGCCCACACTGTGGTCGAGAAAGGGCTGCCGCGGTTCAGGATCGAAGCCGAGCGCGGGGAGTCCTTCCGCGAGTTGCGAAAAATGAGACTGAAGAAGGTGGCATTCACCGAGTACGCGCCGGACGGCAGCGGATCGGTGGCCTCCGTTGGGAGTGCGGATTCCGCCGTATTTTACACGGACACCGAGAGCGCGGAATTGTCCGGGTCGGTGAGGCTGCGGTCGTCACGCGACGGCGTCACCGTCAGCTCGTCGTACCTGAAGTGGGATGGCGAGGCCCGCACGCTTGAAAGCCGCGCCGACGCCGTCACCACCCTCCAGGACGACGATGGTTCCCGGCTGTCGGGATCGGGTTTCAGCGTCGACGCCGCGCGCCGGTCCTTCAAATTCGGCGACAGGACGACCGGTTCGTTCGTGGCGCCGGAGAAGGAAGAATGAGGGTCCCGGCGGCAGCCATCGTATTGTTCTCGATGTGCGCCGTCTCGGCGCTTGCCGAGGACTTCTCGTTTTCCGCAGATTCCATGTCCGGGGCGATGACCGAGGGCAGGGAACGCGCCGTGTTGACCGGCAACGCCGTCGTGGTTTCCGGCGGTATGCGCATCAATGCCGACAGGATCGTGTTGTATGGGGACGAATTCCGCTTTGCCGAGTGCTCGGGCCGCGTCAACGTCGTGGACGACGAGCGGGGCCTGCGCCTGTCGACAGAGACGCTGTTCTACGACAGGCGCGACAAGCTGTCCCGCCTGACCGGCCCCTCGGTGATGGAAGACAGGCAGAACAAGGTCGTGATCAAGGGCGACTATATCGAAAACGACGACGTCCGCAAGATCGCGGTTGTCCAGATCAACGTGCGAATACTCAAGGAAAACCTGTCGTGCCGCGCGGAGTTCGCCCGTTATGACCGCGAGGCGAACACGCTCGAGCTGTCCGGGTCGCCGGTGGTGCGCCGCCAGAAGGATGATTTCCGCGCGTCGACGATACTCGTCGACCTTGACACCGAAGACATCGTGCTCGTCGGAGCCGTTTCAGGTACTGTGGCCGCGGGGAGCGACAAGGAAAAAATACCGGCCGAAATACAGGCCGACGTGCCAGCCGACGTGCCAGCTGAGGTGCCAGCTGAGGTGCCAGCTGACGAAACGGCCGGCGACGACAAGGCGGCTCCATGAGTTCCGACGAACTGCTCGATGAATCGCAGCCGCCGCAACCCGAGGTCGCGACCGAGGCTGTGGTCGAGGTCAGGCACGTTCTCGAAGCCCGCGACTTGAGGAAGCGCTTCGGACGCAAGCTGGCCGTCGCCAAGGTCGGCTTTTCCATGCGCACCGGGCAGATCACCGGACTCCTGGGGCCGAACGGGGCGGGCAAGACCACGGTGTTCTACATGATCGTCGGGTTCCTGCGGCCTGACGGCGGAACGGTCCTGCTCGACGAGCACATCCTGTCATCGCTCCCGATGTACAAGCGGGCGCGGCTGGGCATCGCCTACCTGCCGCAGGAGCCGTCGGTATTCCGCAAGATGACGGTGGAGCAGAACGTCAGGGCTATCCTGGAGACCAGGCCGGACCTCGACCGCGCCGGCCGCGCCGAGAAGCTCGATTCCCTGCTCGAGGAGTTCGGCATTTCGTCGCTCCGGAGGCAATACGCCTACACCTTGTCAGGCGGCGAGCGCCGGCGCACCGAGATTGCCCGCGCCTTGGCTATCGAGCCGAAATTCCTCCTGCTCGACGAACCGTTCGCCGGTATCGACCCCATAGCGGTCCACGAGATCAAGAGCATCGTCAGGCGGCTCTCCGGCAAGGGCATCGGCGTGCTTATTACCGACCACAACGTGCGCGACACGCTCGAGATAACGCACGAGGCGCATATCATCAACAAAGGCGAGATCCTCGTGTCGGGAGACCGGGACACGATACTTGATTCGGAGCTGGCAAGACAGATATACTTGGGCGAAGCGTTCCGAATGTAAGCTTTCTCACGCCAGGTGACGCTACCCGGCCGAACGTCGAGTCAACTTGACGGCGATCGTGTCGCGTGCTACAGTCTGGGTACCCGATTACGGGCTCCTTCATCACTCACCCCAACGGAAGCAACATGCGTTA
>CAZKJA010000313.1:0-1778 GCA_964552925.1 uncultured Treponemataceae bacterium | reverse complement strand
AGTTGCTCGCCTGCCAGCAGGCAAAGCAGACTGGCGTACAGCGTATCATCAGCATTTGCAACAGCCTCATCGATTTTTTCCAGGTATACGAAGGTTTGAAGACCTCCGAGCATGTATACCATGCGGCCGGCGTATCGCCTTCGGAAGTCGCTTCCCCGGGCCGTGACTGGCGCGCGAAACTCGACGAGGCGCTCAAGCTCGCCCGCGTCATCGCCGTCGGCGAAATCGGCCTGGATTACTTCCACCGCTACGGCGACAAGGACAGCCAGATAGAGCTGTTCATCGACCAGCTCGACATCGCGTCGCGGCACGACCTCCCGGTGATAATTCATAACCGAGAGGCGGGCAAGGACGTGCTCGACGTCCTGCGCGACCGCCTGCCGCCTGCCGGCGGGGTGCTGCACTGCTACTCGGAGAACGCCGAGTACGCGCAACGGGCGCTCGACCTCAACCTGTACTTCTCGTTCGCGGGCAACCTGACCTACCGCAACGCCAAGAACCTGCACGAGACTGTGCGAATCCTGCCGCTTGAACGCATCCTGGTCGAATCCGAGGCGCCGTTCATGGTTCCCGCGAAGTACCGCGGCAAGCGCAACAAGCCGGAATACCTTCCTGCGACTGTCGACGACCTGGCGATGCTGCTGGACATGCCCGTAGAGGAAGTCGCCGAGGCGACCTACCAGAACGCCTGTACCTTGTTCCGCGTCCCTGCATAGCGGAAACCCGCGTAGCGGAGTACGAAAGAAGCAATACTGAGGGCGTCCGGGCAGGGCGCCCTCCTTTTTAATGGAGCGACGATGGATCTGCATGTTCCGGTACGGATAGGTACGTACACCAGCCGCGGCAACCTCTTCCTGGCGCCGGTCGCCGGGTACTCCGACGCGGCTTTCCGTTCGGTGTGCGCCGATGCGGGGTGCGACCTGGCGTTCACCGAGATGGTCAGCTCGGAAGCCTTGACCCGCGGGCACGTCAAGACCGGTATCCTCCTGGGCCGGGAGGACAACGAGCCCGACTACGCCGTCCAGCTGTTCGGTTCCAGGCCCGAAACGATGGCCAAGGCAGCGGAAATCGTGGCCGGGCGGTGGAATCCCGCGGTGATCGACGTGAATTGCGGATGCCCTGTACCGAAGATAATAAAGTCGGGCGCGGGCTCCGCCTTGCTGCGCGAACCGGGACGTATCAGGGATATCGTCGCCGCCATGGTCAAGGCGGTAGACACGCCGGTCACCGTTAAGATACGGCTTGGCTGGGACTCGGGGTCGATCAATTACCTGGAGACGGCCGCGGCTGCGGTAGAGGGTGGCGCCGCGGCCGTCACACTGCACGCGCGGACCCGGGAACAGGGTTACGCCGGCAAGGCGGACCGGGCGGCTTTCTACGCCCTCGCCGGGGCAGTAGCCGTGCCGGTGTTCGCCTCGGGCGATCTTTTCTCGGCCAAGGATGCCGCGGATATCCTTTCGGGGGGCAACGAAGGCGCGCGGGTAGCCGGGGTGATGTTCGCGCGTGGCGCCATGGGCGACCCCTTCATATTCACTCGGGCGCGGGCGCTGCTTCGCGCCGAACCGGAGCCGACATTAACGATAATGGAAAAAATGGCGGCAGCGTCGCGTCATCTGGAAATTTCCGTCAGGCATTACGGTGAAAAATCCGCCTGCGCCGAGTTCAGGAAGCAGGCGTGTTCATACCTGAAGGGTACCCCGGGCGGAGCTCAATTGCGTCGTATAGCCTTGAAGTGCGCGACCCTGGCCGACTACGCGGGCTTTTTCAAGGAATGGGAA
>CAZKJA010000312.1:0-4858 GCA_964552925.1 uncultured Treponemataceae bacterium | reverse complement strand
CCGAGCCCCATCTCCCCGCCCCCCGGCTGCGCCTTCCATACGAGGTGCCGGTACGCGAAGCCGGAATGCAGGGAAACGATCCCCGTCCTCAAATTGGTGGAACCAGGGCATGAGGTTGCCTGCCACCTGTATTGAAGCATATCTCAAGTTAAGGAGGATATATGAAGTTGAGAAGGAAATTCATGCTCACGGTTATGGTGGCGATGGCCGTACTGGTCGCGTTCACCGCCTGTGGAACCAAGAAAGAAGCGGCCGCGGCCACGGGCAAGATCGTGTTCGCGCTGCAGAACGAGCCCGATGGGTATGACCCGGGGATCACGAACAACTCGTTCGCGTCACCCTTCATGACCCAGCTGTTCGAGGGCCTCGTCACCTACGACGCGAAAGGCGAGATCGTCCCCGGCAACGCCGAGAGCTGGAGCATATCGCCGGACGCCAAGGTCTACACGTTCAAGCTCAGGAAGAACCTGAAGTGGTCCAACGGCAAGAGCCTCGGCGCCAAGGACTACGTATACTCTCTCCTGCGCGTCCTCGACCACAAAACCGGCGCGCGCTACGCCGACATGCTGACGACCTACGTCGCCGGAGCCGATGAGTACTATTCCGGCAAGGGCGCCAAGGAAGCGGTGGGCATCAAGGCCAAGGACGAGCTGACCCTCGAAATAACGCTCAAGGAGCCGACGCCGTTCTACCTCGGCATCCTGGGCATGTGGGTGTACTCGCCGGTCTACCAGGAATCGGTCGACGCCAGCCCCGAGCGCTGGACCATGGATCCCGCCACCTTCATCGGCAACGGCCCCTTCAAGGTCGCCTCGATAAAGATGGGCGAAGGCGTCGTGCTGCAGAAGAACGAGCACTACTGGAACGCCGGCGCCGTCAAGCTGGCCGAGATCAACTTCAGGTTCATCCTCGAACCCGCCACCGCCTTGAGCGCATTCGAAAAGGGCGAGATAGACGGATTCAGGGAAGTGCCAGCCTCCGACATCCCGCGGCTTCGGACGAGCAGCGATTCGCTGCACATCGTACCGAGCTTCGGCACCACGTTCTACGATGTGAACACCACCAAGAAGCCGTACAGCGACCCGAAGGTACGCCGCGCGCTGGCGTTGGCCCTCGACAGGGACGAGCTGATAGACAACGTGCTCCAGGCGCCCAGCACGCCGACCCTCGCGCTCGTCTCACCCGGATACGTGTTCGGCGGCGTCGATTTCACCGAAGCGCACAAGAAGTACAACTTCAGCAGCAAGGCCAGCGTCGAGGAAGCCAGGAAGCTCCTCGCCGAAGCCGGTTTCCCCGACGGTAAGGGCTTCCCCGTCCTCGAGCTCTCCTACTACACAAACGCCACCGTCAAGAAGATGGTCGAGGCGATGCAGCAGATGTGGGAGAAAAACCTCGGCATCAAAGTGAAAATCAAGGTACAGGATTGGGCCATCTATTACGCCGGCATCCAGAAGTTCGATTACGACATCGGCGCGATGGGCTGGGGTGGGGATTACCTGCACCCGATGACCTTCCTGCAACTGTTCACCTCGACGAGCACCAACAACCATGTCGGCTACAAGAATCCCGAGTATGACGCCTTGGTCACGAAGGCGATCAACGAGACCGACCCCGCGAAAGCCGTCGAGACCATGCACCAGATCGAGGATATTTTCGTACGGGACCTGCCGGTTATCCCGCTCTATTCGAGGAGCCTGACGATCATGATGGCTCCGCACGTCAAGAACTGGGTGCTCACCGCGCTGTCGAACCTGTATTTCAAGGACGCGTACGTAGAGAAGAAGTAGTCGAAAGTCAACCAAGCTCGTAACGCGGACCGGCAAGGCGAACAGCCTTGCCGGTTTTTTCAGAGTGGTGCCGAACGTGGCTGGCGCATATCACCCATTTCAATGCCGTCGTGGTTTCATTTGACTTCCATCACTGCATCGCCAATCCTGAGGAATTTATTAATATTATTCGAGTCATATACACTCGACATATTCCTGCCCTGTCGTTTCGCTTCATAGAGCGCGCTGTCGGCATGCTTGACCAGTTGGTCGATAGTGCAATCATCCAATCCGTTGAAACTGGAAATACCTATGCTTATGGTAATTTTGAACGAATTGCTTCCAGTGGATACCGTTTTATTTTCAATCAAGCCTTGCCGTATTGTCTCCGCGATTCTATACCCATTGGCGCCGTTGGTTTTAGGCAATGCTATCAGGAATTCCTCTCCTCCGATCCTTCCGACGACGTCGCTTTTCCTGGTTTTTTTCAACAGGTGCGATCCGAATTCCTTCAGGATCGCGTCGCCGGCATCGTGTCCGTATGAATCGTTGATGTTTTTAAAATGGTCAATATCTATGAACAGTATGGTCAGGTCCTGCTTTTCCCTTTTCATCAGGTTCAACAGGGAAACAGCAATATCGAAAAACGTCCTTCTGTTAAATACACCGGTCAACGTATCATAGGTGGCAAGATCGCGCATTTCCTGTTCAATTGAGTTGATACGCAATAATAGCCCCACGAACCACCACGATAAAAACGGCGCGATCAACAACGGAGATGCCCAAGAGGCGATTCGACCGCTTATTGTAATCGAGCCATTGGAGTATTTATAAATCAACCAAGTTATCAGTTGCGATAAGATAACCGCAATAATGGTAATGACAAGCGAGGTAATAAAACGACCTGTCTTTACAATAAGCTTGATCATGGTTGTCGCTATTATAGCGCAAAGGCAGAATTAAGGTGAAGTAGCAAGAATCATTCCGGTCAAAACACTTGATTCGTGTTGGTACAACGAGAAGCTCAAGCCAACACGATCATTGAAACCCTTCCGTCGGTTCCGACAGCCCAGCCGCTCGATCCGTCCTTGCCAAAGGCCACCGCGTTGAACGGTTCAGGATCGAGCATCGTCCACGTCCTGCCGCCGTCGGCGGAGGCATGGCTTCCCTGCGTCCCTGTCGCGACAAGGACAGTGTCCCCGGCAACCGCCGCGCACGCGATGCATGAATTGTAGCCGCCCGGCGGGAAGCCGGCGGCCGGTTGCCAGCTCAGCCCGCCGTCCGCGGTCCAGGCGACCGTGTCGACGTTCAGCTCGGGCTGCGCGTAGTCGCCTCCGACTACGGCGGCATCCCTCTCGCCGATGACGACGACCGAAAAAGCCCCCCGAGAGGCCGTGCCGTGCATCAGGGGCAGATCGCGCACCAGCCAGCTCTTGCCGCGGTCGGCGCTCCGGAAGTACCTCGAGACCAATCCGCCGCTGACGAAGCACAGCCCGGACTTGCCGAATGCAGCGATGCAGGTGCCGCTCGCCGCGAAATGGGCCTCGCCCTCGGCCATACCAGGCAGGCTCCCCTCCGGCATCCGCGACCAGGTTTCCCCGGCATCATCGGTCGCCAGCATGCAGCAGGCGCCTCCGAGGGGATCGCCCAGGCATATGCCAGCCGTCCCGTCCCAGAAGGCCATCGCGTCGAAAAACAGCGTGCCAGAATCGTCTGCGAATGTTTTCTTCCAGCTTGCGCCACCGTCGACGGTCTTGAGGATGGTGGCCGGACTCCCGGCGTTCGCGATCACGGCGACCTTGTCGCTGAAGGCCGCGATGCTCCTGAAATCGAGGTCCTCGCACCCGGCGACCCGGGACCACTGCCAGTTCTTCCCGCCGTCGCCCGTCCTCGCGAAGGAACCGCCTGTACCGCTGACCCACACGGTGGAGCCGTCGACCACCGAAAGGCCACGGAGTCCGACACCGTCACGGGTCGTTTGTGGAAATACTTCGAATCGCATTCGCATCTCCTTTGCGTTCAACGGTCCAAGCTTGGTAGATCATCGCGACTACATAGAATACGAAGCCGAGCGTCAGCGTCAACACGACGTGGTAGACCAACCAGCCAGGCAGGCCCAGGACGATGACACTGGTCCGATTGTAATTCCAGAAGTCGACTCCCAGCGCACCGAACAACGCCGCACCACCAATGGCCGCGCTCAGACGGCCGGACGGCCCGTTGCGCAGGCTCGGCGTGGATGCAGGGTACTTGCGGCTGGCACGCGACAGCATGACGCCCAAAGCCATGACGATGACCTGGAACCCGGCATTGAACAAGGCCGCTGGAACGGGAGGCGTGAACGCGCCCAAGGCCTGGGAAGCCACGAGCGCGGTCCCGACTATCAGGGCCGCGGCCGCCGGCCACCGTCCTACGCGCCGCATGTATATCCCGGCAAGCGCGACGGGAGCCAGGCTTGCGTACCCGGGAAAGGCGGTCTTGTTGAGGAAGCCGAGAATCGACGCGGGCGGGTCTATCGAGACGAGCCATGCGCCGATAGCCAAGCCTAAAGCCGCGAGCGCCGAGGCGCCTGGGCCGCGCAACCGCGGCGGCATGAAATCGGTCGTTATCATCGACGCGCATGACAGAAGCTGGCTGTCCATAGTCGACATCAGCGCCGCCAGCGCGGCGATAGAGAATACCGGCCCCCAGACCGGGCCCGCGATGGCCGCGGTCAAGGCAGTAAAAATGCCATCGCTGGCGGCGTCGGTCATACCGGGAAGCATCGCCGATCCCAGGACGCCGATCGCGCATACCGGCAGGAATACGATCACCGCGACCGCCGGATACGCGACCATGCTCGACAGGAGCGCGCGATCCGAACGGGCCGCGTAGAAGCGCTGGATGAAATGGGGGAACATAGGATCTGCCAGAGCCCAAAGTGCGTAGTAGCCGAGCAGCGGCAGCCATCCCAGCGTTCCGCCGACGCCCGCCCTGGACATCCTCGCCGCGTCCGCCACGACTTTCCCGATAGCGCCCGAGGGTCCGGCGGCGGCCAGGACTATGGCACCGGCCACCGCCGCCAAAACCATAAGGGCCGCCAACTGGATTAC
>CAZKJA010000311.1:0-4965 GCA_964552925.1 uncultured Treponemataceae bacterium | reverse complement strand
GGAATCCCCGCCGGGAATGCCGCCTTCGCGCTGGACCTTTCCGGAGCGCAACCGGATACTCGCCGGCCTCTGCCGTTCGACTGTGGTCGTCGAGGCTCCGGGAGGATCGGGAGCGCTTATAAGCGCCTCCTTCGCGCTCGAGGAAGGGCGCGACGTATACGTGGCCGCCGGTTGCCTGGGAGGCGTCCGCTCGGCCGGCTCGGACGCCCTCGCGGCTGACGGAGCGCGCACGCTCGAGTCGTTCGACGATATCATCGAGGATTGGCGGGGAGGGCGCGGTGCTTCGGCCTTCATTCCAATGATGGGCATACGTCGCCGCCGCATGCGGCGCAGGGTCAGGCATTCATCACGTGTCCGCGCGGGCGCCGCGGGACAGACTACCAGGAGAGCATGACGATGGCGATCGAAAAGGCCGGAACCCCGACGAAAAAAAACGCGAAGACGAGCAGAAGCGTCGCCAAGCCGACGCTTGTTATCGTCGAGTCGCCGGCCAAGGCAAAGACCATAGAAAAATACCTGGGTAGTTCCTATGTAGTGCTGGCCTCGATGGGCCACCTCATCGACCTGCCGAAGTCGAGGCTCGGCGTAGACGTCGAGCACGGTTTCGCTCCCGAGTACCTGACGATCAGGGGCAAGGCGAAGCTGCTCAAGGAATTGATGAAGGCGGCGAAGAAGAGCAAGGCGGTGTTGCTTGCCTCCGATAATGACCGCGAGGGAGAGGCCATCTCCTTTCATATCCGCGGCGCGATAGCGCAGAAGTACGAAGGACTCGACATCAAGCGGATAGTATTCAACGAGATAACCCCGCAGGCGATACGCGAAGCGGTCAAGCAACCCCACGCCCTCGACGAGGACAAGGTAAACGCGCAGAAGGCGCGCAGGGTGCTCGACAGGCTTGTCGGATATAACCTGTCGCCCCTTCTCTGGAAAAAAGTCAAGAACGGTCTCTCGGCCGGCCGCGTGCAATCGGTCGCGCTCAGGCTGATATGCGAGCGGGAAGCCGAGGTGGAATCGTTCATCCCCGAGGAGTACTGGAGCCTCGAGGCGGATTTCAAGAAAGGCCGTCATTCATTCTCGGGCGAGCTCGTCGAGTTCCGCGGCCAGAAAACCGCGCCCAAGACCGAAGCCGATGTCAAGGCTGTCATCGACGCGATCACCGGCGCCCCCTGCACCGTAGGGGATATGCGCGAAACCGAGCGGACCGTCCGCCCCAAGCCGCCGTTCACAACCTCGAAGCTGCAGCAGACCGCGGCCAACAGGCTGGGCTTCACGAGCAAGAAGACCATGCAGGTCGCCCAGCAGCTGTACGAAGGAATCAACATCGGCTCGACCCGCATCGGTTTGATAAGCTACATGCGTACCGACTCCGTCCGTGTCTCCGACCTCGCCTTGGCGGAAGTCCGCAAATTCATCGCCGAACAATATCCCGCGGAACTTCCCCCGGAGCCGCTGCTTTACGCGACAGACAAGAAGGCGGAGGATGCGCACGAGGCGATCAGGCCTACCGTTGTGCACTATACTCCCGACTCCATCAAGGAATACCTGAACAAGGACCAGCACAAACTCTACGGCATAATCTGGGAGTGCTTCGTGGCCAGCCAGATGAGCCCGGCACGGCAGCGTTCCACGGCCCTCGATGTTGTCGCCGGGGACGCGTTGTTCAGGGCGAACGCGTCGCGGCTTGTCGAGAAGGGCTTCTACAAAGTCATCAAGCTCCTTGCCACCAAGGATGACAAGGAAACCGTCCTGCCCGAGCTGCGCGTCGGCGAGGAACTCAAGCATGAAGGCTACAGGCCGGAACAGCATTTCACCCAGGGACCCGCGCGGTTCACCGACGCCTCGATAATAAAGATCCTGGAAGAGAAGGGCATCGGGCGTCCGTCGACCTACGCGCCTATAATCTCGGTGCTGCTCGAGCGGTATTACGTGACGAGGGAGAACCGGCAGCTAGTCCCGACGACGCTCGGCCGAATAATAAACGAGATGCTCGTGCTCTCGTTCCCCGATATTGTAAACGTCGACTTCACAGCCGGCATGGAATCATTGCTCGACGCGGTCGAGGATTCCAAGCAGGATTGGGTCGCGGCGATGGAGCGGTTCTATCTGCCGTTCAAGAAGCGCGTCGACGAGATCATGGTAAGCCTTGAGTCGTTCAAGGGAAGGCTCGACGAAGCGACCGACATCGTCTGTGAAAAATGCGGCAAGCCGATGGTCAAGAAGCTCGGGCGTTTCGGTTTCTTCCTCGCGTGCACCGGATTTCCCGAGTGCAGGAATACAAAGTCGATACCGCTCGCCCGCTGTCCGCGTCCGGATTGCGACGGCGAGATAGTCGCGCGTCGAAAGGCCAAGGGCAGGGGCCGCGAGTTCTACGGATGCTCGAATTATCCCGCCTGCGACTTCATCACCTACTACAAGCCGACCAATAGCTACTGCCCGAAGTGCGGGTGGTTCCTGGTCGAGAAATTCGACAAGAAGCGCGGTTCGTTCAAGGCCTGCATCAACCCGGCCTGCGACTACCTTCACACCCAGGAAGAAGAACATGTCCGGCTCGACTGAGTCCTACCTCGCGTACCTCGAGGCGATACGTTCGCTTTCTCCGAGGACCATAGAAGCGTACAGGGACGACCTGCGCCTGTTCGAAGCCTCGTGCCTCCTGTCGGAGTGCAGCGCCGAGACGGCGCAGCCCTCCGACATTACAGCCTTCGTCGCCGGACTCGTGAAGAACGGTTACGCCACGAGTTCCGTCAACAGGGCCTTGTCGGCGGTGAAAGGTTACTATAGGTACCTGGTCCGATTCGGGAAGGCCCCTTCGAATCCAGCCAAGGATGTGGAATCGCTTCCCTCGGCAAGGACGCTTCCGGCTTTCATGTTCGAAAACGAGATGGCTGATTTCATTGACGGCACGCCAGATACCGGTTTCGCGGGGGCGCGCGACAAGGCCATACTCGAGACCTTGTACAGCACCGCTTGCCGCGTGTCCGAACTATCGGGTCTGACCTTGACAAATGTCGATCTGGAAGCAGGGCGCGCCAGGGTAAGGGGAAAGGGTTCCAAAGACCGCACGGTGTTCCTTTCAGAACCAGCGGTCGAGGCGATCCGCTCCTGGCTGCCGTACAGGCTCGCGCGCCTCGACGCCGCCAGGCCGGCGTCCACCCTGTTCATCAACGCCAAAGGCGGTTCCCTGAGCTCCCGCGGCATAGCACTTTTGATCGAGCGCCGATTCGCTCGATCCGGCACTCGGCACCGCCTGTCGCCGCACGGCTTCCGTCACAGCTTCGCTACACATCTGGTCGGGCATGGCGCCGACATCCGGGTGGTCCAGGCCCTGCTGGGGCACGAGAATATTTCGACAACGCAGATCTACACGCATGTCGACATGGCCAGGTTGCGCGCCGTGTACGACGGAGCGCATCCGCACGCCGGCCATGCTGTACGCGCTAGCGTCGCAACCGAAGGGAAAGAACCATGAGCAAGATACGAAGCACAACGATTATCACGGTCCGTCGCGACGGCAAGGTCGCGATGGCCGGCGACGGCCAGGTGACGATGGGCGAAACCGTGATGAAGAACAACGCGCGCAAGGTACGGACCATCTACGACGGCACAGTGCTCACTGGATTCGCCGGAGCAACGGCAGACGCCTTCACCCTGCTTGAGCATTTCGAGGCCAAGATCAAGGAGTACAGGGGCGACCTGACGCGGGCGGCGGTGGAATTGGCCAAGGACTGGCGGACCGACAAGCTGCTCAGGCGCCTGGAGGCCCTCCTCCTTGTCGCCGACAAGGAAAAAACCCTGCTCTTGTCCGGTACCGGGGACGTCATCGAGCCGGCCGGAGACGCGATCGCGATAGGCTCGGGTGGCAACTATGCGTACGCGGCAGCGCTCGCCTACCTGGAGACGAGTACGCTGTCGGCGGCGGAAATTGCCAAGCGGAGCCTCGGGATAGCCGCGGGGATATGCATCTATACGAACGAGAAGATTCTCGTGGAGGAGCTCCCGTGATCGAAGATTTCGCGGTATTTACGCCAAAACACGTCGTCGAGGAACTCGACAGGTACATAATCGGACAGAACAAGGCAAAGCGCGCTGTCGCCATAGCGCTCCGCAACCGCCTGCGCCGCAAATTGCTCCCCGAGGCCGCGCGCGAGGAAATAGCGCCCAAGAACATCCTTATGATCGGTCCGACCGGCGTCGGCAAGACCGAGATGGCCCGCCGCCTGGCCAAGCTGTGCGGGGCTCCTTTCATCAAGGTGGAGGCCACCAAGTACACTGAGGTCGGCTACGTCGGCCGCGACGTCGAGTCAATGGTCCGCGACCTGATGGCTGCCGGGTACCGCATGGTGATGGAGGAGATGTCGGCGCGGGTCAAGGGCGACGCCGAACGGCGCACCGAGGAACGCATCCTCGACCTCCTGCTGCCGGGACTCGGCGCCAAGCCCGATGCGGCGTCCCAGGCCCCGATAACCCAACCGGGCGCGACAGCAGCGAACTGGTTCCTTACCGGCAATACCAGTATCGCCGGCACTGCCGGCGTCGCCGGGGAGACTGCTGCCCCCGCAAGCGGCGCGGCTGGAGCCGCTAGCGCCGGCGCTTCGAACGGTGGCTCTACCCTCAACCCCACGCGCGAAAAATTCCGCACGATGCTCAGGAGCGGGCTCATCGAGGACAAGGAAATCGAAGTCCAGGTTTCCGCCCAGGCAACGCCATCGATTGAGATATTTTCCGGACAGCAGATGGAAGAGATCGAGTCGGCGTTCTCGGGAATCGCGAACATCTTCGGCGGCAAGAAGAAAAAGAAGCTCGTGACTATAAAGGAAGCCCGCCGGATACTCCTCGAGGAGGAATCCGAGCATCTCGTCGACAAGGACCGCGCCGCGGCGGAAGCCAGGGAGCGCGTGGAGCAGTCGGGTATCATCTTCATAGACGAGATCGACAAGATAGCCTCCCGCGAAGGTAAATCGGGCG
>CAZKJA010000310.1:0-4984 GCA_964552925.1 uncultured Treponemataceae bacterium | reverse complement strand
TACGCAAGGATCTTTTTCGGCTCGACCCTGCTTTCCATCATGCTCGGTTCCCCGGCGGCTTTCGTCGCCAGCGCGGCGAGGGGAGTATTGCCGGCGATCGGTTTCATTATCGCGTGTCTCGGGCTCGCGAATTTTTTAGGCAATATCGGGCTGGGCCAATATTTCCCTTGGACGATACCGATGCTGTATGCTGGCGCTGTTGGCACCACGGGCATACAACTCCCGCCGGTCAGCTATTTGATCCTGTTGATCACCTGTCTTGCGGGAATCGCGGGAACCATCATTTTCTGGATGTACGCCGATCAGAACAGGTAGTACGTATCCATTTGGCGTACCGGGTTCCGGCCCAACAGGAGGTTTTCATGAAGTACTGCTGGACTACCATCAATGTTGCCGACATGCAGAAATCCTTGGGATTCTACCAGGACATCCTCGGCTTGAAAGTCGTCAGGAGGGTTCAGCCCGGTCCGGTCCGGGAAATTGCATTTCTGGGCGAGGGGGAAACCCAGGTAGAGCTGATCTGCGATACATCGAACGAGGCTCCAATCTTTGGCAAGGATATTTCGATGGGCTTCGTCGTAGATTCTCTCGAGCGTTTTGGTGAGGTTCTGAGAAAGCACGGCATACCGGTACATTCCGGCCCATTCCAGCCCAACCCGTCCGTCAAATTCATCTATATCCTCGACCCGGATGGGCTGAGGATCCAGTTGGTGGAGAACGTCAAACAATGAGGCGGCTGATTTCCATGCTATGCCTTGCATTGGGAACGATGTCGATGGCGGGATGCACGGGTCTCCCTGAAGGACCTTCGGCGGATACGGTGGATGTACATGCACTCCTGCCTTCCTGCTCGCCGGAGAAAGCCGCTGCTCTCCGTGCTGAAATCAAAACAAGGGACGGAAGCGGGGCAACCGTAGGTGTCTCGGGGTGCGATTATCCGGATCTTGTTGCCGCGCTCAGGGATGCACCGCCAGGAGTCAAACGATTCTATTTAATGGATCCACTGAACCGCGTTTCGGGGTTGAGGATCAAGCGCGATGCTGCCCTTATCGGATTCGGCGCGCGTGATTCTATCCTGGAAGGAGCGGCGAGGCCCGAGGAGGCCGACGACGGCGTCATAATCGTTGAGGCGGGCGCGCGGGTATCCATCTCGGGAGTGACTGTCAGGGCCGGAAAGGTAGTGGATGTACCGCGCCGGGGAGGTGGGGTAAGAAATTCCGGGCATCTGGTCATGGAGGATTGCGCGATCATCGAGAACCTGGCGACGTATGGGGTCGGCGTCTGGACAGAAGGACGGCTGGAAATGCGCCGTTGCGTGATCGCCGGTAACCGAAGCCTCAGGCGGCCTCAACCCGACGAGTATAAGGCCGTCGACTGCGGGGGCAAAGGCGGCGGACTCCGCGTGGAGAAGGATGGCTACGCAACGCTGGATGATTGCCTGATTGCGTACAACGAGACTGCCGATGCCGGTGGCGGACTTCATATCTCCTGCGAAGGGGCCGCCAGGCTTGTCAATTGCACGCTCTATGGAAACACGGCCAAGTTGCGAGGCGGGGCAATCGATTCGGCTGGCGGCGAGCTTGAAATCATACGATGCACAATCTCGGGCAATTCTTCCGGGGGGAAGGGTTCGGCGATATTCCATCGGGGACGTCTTTCGCTCGTGGGGTGCCTGCTGTTTGATAATGGACCGGGAAAACCATATTACCTTGCCACTGATAAAGGCGGCGAGTTCGGCAAGGGTGTTTTTGTATTGAATGAAGGCAATTTTGACGATTCCGGCAGTCTTCCGCTCGCGAGGACCGGCAGTTCTCTGTATATCCGTTTTAACCGTCCGAGCATATTGAAAAAGTACGGATCGTCATTCCGGTGGTGAGATTCCGCAATAATATTTGAATGTTTTTATAAGGTGGATTATGATATTTTCCATGTTTCACGAATTAAAACGGATACTCGGCAAGACTCCGACAGGCCTCCACGTGGAAGAATATTTTGACCTGCGCCGCAAACGGGTCAGTCTAACCTTCCTTTTGATAATTATCCTGGCGATAGTAGCCCTCGTGCCTATCACCTTCCTGGTGATCCACAATCCGGTGGCGGGTATCGGTACCAGCGCTGTCGGTTTGTTGGCTTTTGTCAGCATTGTATTCGTCCTCAAGGGCAAGGATCGTCTCGGCAGCGCCATCCTGCTCACATGTATCGCCTTGATCTTCACGGGCATCCTGATCCAACCGGCATTGGCCAAGGATCCGGGTTACGGGGTTATACTCACGTCCATAGTCGGCCTGGGGCTTATAATAATGATGCCCGCCGGGATCATGGTTTCCGCCACATACGTTGCCGGCTTGGGGGTGTACTTCGCCATCGCGATCAATGTGTGCACCACGTTGAGCGGGGACACCGCCGCGATGGGCCGAAGGGCGATCGTCGCGGTGGTATACCTGGTGGGCGCTTCCGTGATGTGGTACCTGACCAGTTTGCAGAACAACCTGCTGTCGATAAGCGTCGGGGAGTGGGAAAAGAGCAACCAGGCGCTCACGGCGGTATCTCGTATCATGGGCCGGATCGCGGAACTCAAGAAGGAAGCGGATTCCAGCAACGAGGCAATCGCGTCTTCGTTCGACGCTGTCAGCGAGGCGTTTGGATCTTTCGTGCTCAAGAGCCAGGATCTCCATCAGGCGTCGGGAACCCTCGGCGAGGTCGCCCAGACCGCCTGGAGCAACCTCGACGCAATGCTCTCCTCGGTTGATTCGGTCAGCGATTCCGCCGTCAGGCAGAAGGAACTCGTCGATACCCATTCCGCGTCGCAGGACCGCATGGTCAAGGCTGTCGAGTCGATCCGCTCCGACATCGGTCTGGCTGACGAGACTACGCACAGGCTGAACAGCCTGGCGGAAGGCGGGCGCGGCATCCTCGGGAAGACCATCGAAAGCGTGAAAGGGCTCGCGGAATACCAGGCGAAGACGCTCGAGATTGTCGGCACCCTGGCTAAAATCTCCAGCCAGACCAACCTGCTCGCTATGAACGCGGCGATAGAAGCAGCGCATGCGGGGGCGGCGGGGTCCGGTTTCGCGGTCGTGGCCGAAGCGGTCCGCGACCTCGCGGATTCATCCGGCGTGCGTACCAAAGAGATCGCCAACATCGTGAGGACGATGAACGGCGAAATCGAGGGAAGCGCGAAGGGGATCGAGTCTGTGGCCTCCGCCTTGTACCAAATGATCGAAGAGACGAAAAAGGCCTACGAACTTACATCGAACATCGCCCGTACAATGGAGGGGTTCGTGGGGGACAACCATGAATTGGCCCTTGGCGTCCGAGCGATAGCCGAACTCGCCGGATCCATCAATCAAAGCGCCGAGCAGCAGCGCGGGATCTCGGATTCCTTCGAGGCTACATTCAAATCGCTCAAGTCGACGGTAGGGATCCTGTCGGAAGGCATCGCGGAACTCAAGGAGTACAACGAACGGTCCACGATGACGGTCAAGCGGGCTTTATCCGCCAAGGACGACAGCAATGCTGTCAACTTGGCCATCAACCAGATGCTGCAAGAGAACCGGAAAGGAAGCTGAAAGGCGGCGTGCGATGCGAGATACGATTGTCATCCGGAACGGGGTGAAACCCGGCGATATCGGCTCCATTATCAAGCTTCACGGCGAGTATTACGCCAGGAACCACGGCTTTGACGCCACCTTCGAACCGTACGTGGCGATTCCGCTCGCGGAATGCGTCCAGCGGAACCAGGACGACGAGCGGATATGGATCGTTGAAGAAGGCAAGCAGTTCAAGGGAAGCATAGCTATCACGAAATTCAAGGACGGCATCGCACAATTGCGTTGGTACATCCTCGACGAATCAGTCCAGGGAGAGGGTGTCGGCAAGCGCCTGATGGATGCGGCGATTCAATTCGTGAAGAGCCGTGGCTACAAGAAGGTCATCCTGTGGACTGTCAGCGAACTCGGAAAGGCGATCGGGATATACCTTGTATATGGTTTCAAGCTCGGAGAGGAAAAAAGCCATCGGATATGGGGGCGGGATCTTGTAGAACAGGAATACGAGATGTTTTTGTAAGCGGATTCCCGCGGAAACTACTTCGATTTCTTCCAGGGGTTTTGTGCGATTGCGAACAGACGGCATTCGGGCTGATGATTACACTCGATAGTGTCGGAAGAGAAAGCGAGCGCATAATGCTGAACAATGCGAAGTCCACTCTGAACAAAAAAAGGCATCCAGCCGAACCGTTCATCTACCTCAACAAGGCAGAGGCAAAATCGCTATGGACCAATGATGCGTACCGCGAGAAACTCATGAAGCTGTGTACGCCCCAGATCAAGGGGTTCAAGCGGCTTCGGGATCTTGAAATCGCCGTCATCAGGCTGTTGAACGAGCATTCGCCGGGAATGAAGCGGACCCTGGGTCATGCGGGCAGTCTTGCGAGGTGACGCGCCGGACTGCTCTGGCGGTACTGGACGTCAGATAACAGGCGGTCCAGTTCCGTTTTCACGACTTCATAGCACTCGCAGGTTCGTCCTTCGAGGCCGGTACGGTCGAGAACCGATATGTGGCCTCGGCGGTAGCTGATGAAGCCGGCGCGCTGAAGGTTGCCGGCTGCTTCGGTGATGCCTTCGCGGCGGACTCCCAGGAGGCTCGCGATCAATTCCTGCGTCATTATCAGCTCATTGTCGGGCAGGCGATCGAGGGTCAGGAGGAGCCAGCGGCACAATTGCTGTTCCACGGAATGGTGCCTGTTGCATACCGCGGTCTGGGCCATCTGGGTCATGAGCGCCTGCGTATACCGTAACAGCAAGCCCTGCAGGAGACCGGCGCGCTTGAATTCCTGCTTCAGTACACGTCGATCCAGCCTGTAGGCGTAGCCAGCCGTTTGCACCACCGCGGAACTCGGGGTGGTGTTTCCCCCCATGAACAATGAAATTCCGACCATGCCTTCGTTGCCCACGCCCGCGGTCTCCGCCGAAGCTCCCGAATC
>CAZKJA010000309.1:0-4985 GCA_964552925.1 uncultured Treponemataceae bacterium | reverse complement strand
GATATTATATAATATTAATTTTATTGTTTCATATGCACGCATATCTTCTTGCTTTATTGAATCCAAAGCCCTTTCAATGAACAGCATGTCTCTATTGTCGACACATGTTAGCGATTTGAGCATATTATTGAATTTCATCACTCTTTGTTTATATTGCTTTGTCTTGCGAGGACGGTCGCTGCTTAACAGGAATCCAGTGGCAATCAATTCTTGAAACAACTCATACAGTTCTTTCCTTGTGTATTTAATGCTTTTCAAATGCGTATCATTGCTGATGATTTCCAACATATCATCGAAGTCATTCTTGAGCTTGATAAACCGCTCTTTGGAATTTTGAATTCCATTGACATCGGGATGAATCTCCTTTGCTAAAATACGGTAGACCATTTTCAAGTCATCCTTGCTTGTGATTCTTCCATTGTCGTAATAACTGGTAAATATGTTCATAATAGAAATTTGATTAACAGATTTTTATCCGGTTCTATTGCAAGCAAGGAAAAATACAGTCTTTTTCCGTCTGTTTCCTTGAACGGATCACGCTTCAAAATTTCAGAAGTTGGAGTAATTCCCCTTAATAAGATTATGAATATACTCATATTCCTGTCCTTACCGCCTACAGGCTTACCACGCAGCCTCGGAAGCGTCTTGGCCTCAAGACTCCTTCTCTAGTATAGTACGAAACAACGTCACCGTTGCACTCCATGCCTGGACTCAAGCTTGGCAGATACATTATATGCATTTATTACGCCTACTACTGAACTATAATGTGTGACAAACGACAGGAGGACACGGGAAATGCTTAACGCCCAAAAAGTGCTGTTCGTGGACGCATCCACCGCTTTCTATAAAACCAGGCGATACCCGCTCAAGGATTATTTCGGTCCGGTGGATCTCGGGCTTCATTTGGATGGTCGATACCGGAGCCTGAATATCGGAACCGGCCTTTTCGCCGGATCCATCCTGCCGGGGTCAAATCGCTTGATCGTGACCGGCTTTTCCCCCTGTTGGCGGAGTTTCTACATATCCAGCATGGGCGGGGCCGGACTCGCCTTCGACAACCTGGGCATAAACATGGTTTCGATTATCGGAAAATCCGCCGCTCCTTCCATCCTGTACCTGAACCGCGACCACGGCGAAGAAGTGGAAGTGGAGCTTATCCCGGTGGACGCGGAAGCCGTATGGGCGAACGGGCGCGGCGGCGCTTACGCCATGATGGACACGGCTCTTGAGACTTTGGGACCGCGCTACCACGGCGATTATCGCGCGCTCGCGGTCGGTCCCGCCGCTCGTTCGACCGATTTCGCCGGCCTTCTTTCGGCTCCGGTGAATGACGGCAAGGCGACCGACGTGGATACCTGGGCCGGACGGGGCGGATTCGGCTCCGCGCTCCTGGCGGACCACGGTATCGCCGCCGTGGTCTACGGCGGAACCGTCATCGACGAGGATTTCCGTGACAGAACGGTAGCGGACGGCTGGTTCGAGCAGAAGTACAAGCAAAAGCTCGCGGTCAAGGATTTCGAGGCCACCACGAAGTACCGCTTCGATCCCAAGTTCGAAACCGGCGGGACATTCGGGGTGAATTACGCCACGATAGGCGGGCGGATGCTCGCCTTCAATTACAAAACGATCGACTGGACCGAGGAGAGACGACTGGATCTGCACAAACGCTTCGTCCTGGACCATTACCTCAAACAATTCAACGAAGAAACAATAAAGACCAGGAACCAGCATACCTGCGGCGAACCATGCGCGGCGGTCTGCAAAAAGCTCAATGGGGAATTCAAAAAAGATTACGAACCCTACCAGGCTCTGGGACCGCTCTGCGGCATCTTCGACCAACGCGCCGCCGAGCTGATAAACAAGGCGGGAGACGCCGCCGGCTTCGACGCCATATCATTGGGAGGCGTGCTGGCCTGGCTCATGGATTGCCTGGATACGGGAGACCTGAGCCCGGAAGACCTGGGCGTATCCAGTAAACCGCGCTGGAATTCTGATGCTTTCGACGTAGTGGAAGATTCGATGCATAACGCGAAGCTCGGCCTTGAGCTTATCGACTCCATACTCAAAAAACGGGGTATTCTTGATCTCCAGGACGGCCCCCGGAAATGGGCGCGGAGCGTCCGGCGTTCGGGCGGGAAGCGCATCCTGGACGGCTTCGTGCATACCGCGAACGGGCGCATGGGCTGGATGGTTCCCAACCAGTATTGGACTCCGGGCGTTTTGGCGCCTATGGCCATCATGGGCAAGTACTATATGCACTACGGTCCTGAATTCATGGAGCCCCGGAAGCTGGGACGGAAATGCGCCGAACGGCTCAAGATCGAGCTGGTGATGGATAACGCCGGGGTCTGCCGCTTCCACCGGGCGTGGGCCGAGGATCTGATTCCGGAAGCCCTGAACTCTCTGTACGGTTGCGGGGACGCGTATATGGCTTCCGTCTCAGTCGCGGCGAGCCGCATCAATTCCCGCAACTCGAGCGTCTACTGGGAAAGCGAACGGAATATCGGGTTCGTCCGCACCTTCCTTGAGCGCGTTCTGACCGTGGAAAAGAAGGAAGACCCTGAATTGGCAAAATGGGTGAACGCTTTCAAGGAAGACCCCTCGGAGGCTTCCCTCAATTTTTGGTTCGAGGTACGAAAGGGGATAGATGAGTCGCTACGGGATTTCCTGTAAGGGCGGCTCGGATACTTCTCACTCCTTTCTGTATTCTCGCTTGTATCGTCCCGGTGTCCAGCCGGCGGCGCGATTCCTCAACCCGGGCACGCCGGAGCGTCATTTGGCGATTCGACAGAGATTGCGCGATTGTCAGGACAAAATTTTCAGTCCGTATTTCTTGTATTCGTCAAGTTTTCCATCCACCGAGGCGAATACCAGATCTGATTGTATACACTGCCAAATCATCAGCCTGTCAAATGGATCGCGGTGTTCAACTGGTAGTTTATAAAAAGATACCAAGTCTTCATTATCCAGCATCTTGCATTTTAGAAAACTATTTTCAATTTCATTATACAAATCCTCTGGCAGTAAATTATTGAGTATAAGTTTTCCTGAATTATATTTAATTGATATTTCCCACAGGCTTGCCTGGCTGTAATAGACATCGTTGCTTTCATTTATAAGATCATTGTAAATACTTCTCTTGATTTTCCCCGTGTCAAGAAATGCCCAAATCAGGTAGTGAGTATCAATCAGCAACTTCATAGGTTGAGGAACTCCTCATCGGAGATTTTCCATTCGCCCTTGAATTCCACGGACGCTCTCCCCTCGAGAGTTCCAAGTTTTCTTGACTTTATCCTTTTGTATTCATCGATGGGAATGATGACGGCTATTGTTTCCTTTTTACGCCCAAAAGATATTCCAATTTCATTCCCCAGCTCGACTTCTTTGAGCAAAGAAGAGAAATTTATCCTTACTTCTGCAACAGGTAATGTCTTCATATACCCATAGTAGTCAACTTGTGCAACTTAGTCAAGATAATTGAAAAAACTTCCAGCTATCAACGCGTCCATACCCCGACCTATTCCAGCTCCGAAAACAGCGTCAGCTCGAAGTCGCTGGAGCGCTTGCTTTTGACATAGTCGGCTGCGGCACGTTCTCGTCGAAGCACAGGAACGACACGAGCGGGTCCTTGGTAATAAACGTGCTATAGTCATGCACTGGCTCGGAAGCCAGGCCGGGAGCACATCCCCCGTTTCCGGATCGCGGTTCTTGAGGCTCCCCTCGTCCTTCCACAGCCCGTTGACATGCCAGTCTCGACAACTGCATTCTGGAGTTTCCAATGACCTTTTTCAACAACCAAATTGCGAACTGGATTGTACACTATCCTCGCTTGCGCGGTTTACGCTTTGGATGCCATGTTCCTTAAACTCATAAAATATTGCATAAACGTGACAAAAGCCCTTCCGGTTGAACCAAGTGCTAGACTATTTATATTATATGTTTAAATATTCAAAATTATTCTTTTACTGGGATTCCAGACTCGCATGGTACGTTTGTTTGGCAAAGCCCGCATGTATCGATTTCTAAATCATACATCTTTTTTGTATGATCCGCGCATACACCATCGCAATACTTCCTGCATTTTTCCTTATCGTGCCCGTTTTTTGTAATGGCTCCTGCCGGGCATCTTTTCATGCACGCATCGCATGATCCCGTCAAGAAAAACAGGCAATATGCTGTGTGATTGGAATACGGTCGTGGTGTAAGCGGTATTTTGATCTGTGCAACGATCGAGCCGCACCTCATCGCCTTTCCGACTTTGGTAATCAGTCCGTCGCAGAGCCCAAATGTGCCGAGTCCTGCGGCGTATGCCGTATGCCGTTCCGACCACGTCGACGAGTGGCCATACTTTTCCGATCGCTGTTCCGACCAATGGAGTGGGGCGCAAGGTGAAATCGCCGTATGGCCTTTTTCCTTCAGGATTTCAATCAAGTGCTTTTGAAGCTTGATGCTGAATGGTATTCCGAATCTTTTACCCCTGGCCCAACGTTCCGATGGATGAATGGTTTCATTTCGATTATCCAGTTTTGTCTGTTGTATATGAGGCATTACCCAACTTATTACGGTGAGTTCATTTGCTTGTACTGATGACTGGGGATAATATTTTTTAAATACTTCCAACGGAGTCAAGTAGAAGGAACCGATATCGCTTTTAAACTCATCGAATATGGAATCGTCACCGCTCGCGAATCCAACGATAGGTACGTCAAACAACCTGTCATTGGCGCTGTTCTCGGATGTATTTGCGGAAGAGCCGAAGAATTCGACGATACTGTTTCTGATCCATTCGCCGTCATCGGGAAAATTCACCTCGTTGATCATATCAACCTCCGATAGCCCTTCCGGGATGGGACTGAAATAATCTTGATCGGCCGCGCCAAAAATGGAATATGCTCGTGCATTTTCGGGTTGGAGTATACCACAGGTTTGGCGCAACCGCACGACTCTCGATCCATACCGAGCAGGCCTCGGGACTCGAAACTCCA
>CAZKJA010000308.1:0-4997 GCA_964552925.1 uncultured Treponemataceae bacterium | reverse complement strand
GAGGACTATCGAGACGTTGAGCGGCGGCCGCTCGTACGAACTTCTTCCGCCGACGAGTCCGAGCTTCAGGAACACCCGTTGACCGCCTCCGCTCTGGACTGTGGATCTGTCAAGGCCAAGGTCGATGGTAATGTCGTTGGCGGCGGCCAGACCGACGGAGAAAAGGGTCATCAGGACTGCAAGGCTCACAGCTTTCATAGGTACCTCCCCGGGCTTTCTACCCGTACCCAGAGCGTATCCCGGCGGAACCTGCACGTGGTCAAGGCGCTGTAGATGTTTTGCAAAAGTTTTGTATTCCCCGCTGCCCCTTGATTGTACGCCATCGAGGAGCCAGCCGCAAATTCCATGCTTTTTTGACTGGATTTACCGGCGCTTGCGGTTTACGATGGCGGCAGGAGCCATCCATGGAAAAAGGGAACATACCGGCGAGCCTGGCGGAGGAACGGCCAGTCCGCCTTCGCAACATACTAGGGTTCGGAATAGGCGACATTTACGGCGGCGGCGCGTTCCTTATAGTCGGCATGCTGTTCATGTTCTTCCTCACCGAGGTGGTAGGGCTCAAGCCGGCGCTCGCGGGGCTGATGTTCGGCGCCGGCAAGATATGGGACGGCATCTCCGACCCGCTGATGGGTTACCTCTCCGACCGGACCCGCTCGAAGCACGGCAGAAGGCGGGTCTACTTCCTCTGGGGCATCATTCCGGTGGCCGTCACCTTCGCGCTCCTGTGGATGCCGATACGCAGCGGGAGCCAGACGATCCTGTTCATCTACTACCTCCTGGCCTACATACTCCTGGACGCCGCGCTCACCATGGTGATGACGCCCTACTCGGCCCTCCCCGCCGAGATGAGCTCGGACTTCAAGACGCGCAACCGGCTCTCAACCTCGAGGCTTATATTCTCCGGCATCTCCTCGCTGGTCGCCGCGGTGGTTCCCAAGATGATAATCAACGCCTTCCCGGACAATCCTGGCCGAGGCCACCTGGCGATGGGCATCGTCTTCGGAATCATTTTCGCCCTCCCTTGGGTCATCGTCTACCTGAGCACCTGGGAAAACCCGGCGCACTCAGGCGACGCTCCGGAAAACGACGCGAACGTATTCAAGGACTTCGCGACTATCTTCCGCAACCGCTCCTTCCGCATCCACTTTTCGATGTACGTGTTCGCATACACGGCGATGGACGTGCTGATGGCGCTCTTCACGTATTACCTCACCTACTACATGGGACGGCCGGGACTGTACTCGGTGGCGATGGGAAGCCTGATGGTGGCCCAGCTCGCCACGATGCCGCTGTACATGATGCTCGCAAACAAGAAAAGCAAATCGCTTGCGTACACGATAGGCCTGTCGATCTGGGTTTTCGGCATGGCGATGACTGCCCTGCTTAGGCCCGAGGCGCCCGCGACGCAAATCGCCTTGGTGTGTGCCTTCATAGGCACGGGCACCTCCGCGGGCGTGCTCATCCCCTACATGATCCTGCCCTTCGTTATCGACGTCGACGAATTGATAACCGGGCGACAGCGCTCCGGCGTGTACGCGGGCGCGATGACGCTGATGCGCAAGCTGGTCCAGGGCGCGATAGCCCTGCCGACTATAGGCTTCATGCTGCAAGGCATAGGCTTCATACCGAACGCGGCGCAGTCGCCGGAGACCCTCGCCAAGTTCTTCACGTTCTTCATCGGGGTGCCCGCCGCGCTCATCGCGCTCGGGATACTCTCGGCCACCCGCTTCAAGATCGATCCGAGGACGCACGCGGTCCTCGAGGCGGAATTGATACGTCTGCGGGACGGCGGGAATCCCGCGGCCGTCATGCCCGAGACCAGGCGCGTCTGCGAACTCCTGTCCGGGCAGGACTACGAACACTGCATGCTCGCCGGCTCTTCGAGCCCGGGCGCGGCGAAGTAAGTGCCGGGGCGCTCCGCATGGAATTCTCCCCCGGATTCGCGCGCGTCCTCGAACTCGCCGATCTCTCGGCGGAGCGATCCGATCCTGGACGCCTGCGCTGGATGTGGGGGGACGCGCTGTTCCTCTGGGCGCTGACAGAACTCGACGACTTCCTCGGCGAGGATCGCTACCTCGGACTCGTCTCGACGTGGTGCGCGCGCTTCGCGGCCAAGCCTCCGCGGGTCGACCAGAGCGACACGTGCGCGCCAGGACTCGTCACCTGGGCCGTGTACCGGAAGACCGGCGATCCCGGATGCCTCGCGCTTACCAGGCGCGTCGTCGACTACATGGAGCACGAACCGCGGCTATGCGGGGACGCTCCCAACCACCTCGGCCACTCGCCCGAAAGCCGGCTGTACCCCCGCTCGATATGGGTGGACTCGCTGATGATGTTCGGCGTGCTCGCGGCCCGCTACGCCGCCGACGCCGGCAACAAGGGGCTCCTGGGCCTGGCGTCGCGGCAGCCGCGCCAGTACGCAAGCCTCCTCCGGGACGCTGAGACCGGGCTCTTCCGGCACAGCTGGTGGGCGAAGCGGCAGACACCGTACCCGGCGGGCGGGATATTCTGGGCGCGGGGCAACGGCTGGGTAATCGCGTCGCTGCCGATGATACTTGCCGAACTCGGGCCGGATGATCCGGAGAGGCCGGGCATCCTCGAGGTCCTGAGCCGCCTGTCGTCGGCCCTCCTCCCGCTGCAACGGGCAGACGGCTGGTGGGAGACGCTCCTCGGAAAACCTGGCGGCTCCTACCGCGAGGCCTCGGCCACCGCGCTTATCGCGGCGGGTTTCATGCGCTCGGCGAGGGAAGGCATGCTGGGACCGGAGTACGGCGAGGCCGGAGTCCGCGCCTTCGACGCTCTGGCGGCAAGCCTTGGCGCTCCGGGCGGTGCCCCTTCGATGCGTGAAATTTCGGCGCCCACAATACCGCTACCCGTGTTCCCCAGGCTCGGATACGCGCTCGTGCCTCGCCGCGCCGACCTCGGCTACGGCCTCGCCGCGCTGTTCCTGGCCGCGATGGAGCGAGAGAGGCTCTCGCGCGCGGAAAGCTCCCGGTAACGCCGATGAACCCGCAGAAAGGCCCCGCTCCGGATCCTTCCTCCACGTGGGACTTCAGGGACTTCAGCCTGAACGTCCGCACGCCGCCTCCTGTGGGCTATCCCGCGGACGGCTCGCCGGAACTGCAAGCCGACCCCTTCGTCGAGGAGGCGCCCGACTGGAACGGCGCCTCGGCATGGGCCGCGTCCTACGAGATGCGTCGAGAGGCTTACCTGCGTTTCTGCGCCGCACGGCCGGCTCCGCCTATCCTAAAGGCGCCTTTCTACGAATTGCCGCGCGCCGCCGCCGGCCAGAGCGTCCACGAGGGCATCCTGGCCGCCGGGCTCGACTATATCGAAGACCGCCGCGACTGCTCGGATTTCCTCGCGCACGCGTACATTCGCCTCCTCCTGGCTCCAGGCCTCTCCAAAGGTTTGTCCCCCGCCTCGCGGGAACGCGTGGCATCTGTGCTCGCCGACTTCAAGTACTGGCCCGACGAACCCGGCGCCGACTCGCTGTGCACCTGGACGGAAAACCACCAGATACTCTACGCCTCGGCCGCGCTCGTCCTCGGCCAGGCCTGGCCCGGTACTTTGTTCGCCAATTCCGGAAGGACCGGCGCCCAGCAGGCGGAAAGGGCCCGGCCCCGCGTGCTCCGCTGGCTGGACCTCCGTTTCCGCACGGGCTTCAGCGAGTGGCTGTCGAATGTGTACTACGACGAGGACCTCGCCGCCCTGCTGACGCTCGCTGACTTTGCCGACCCCGAGGTCGCGGCGCGGGCCAGGTCGGTCGTCGACCTCCTCTTCCTCGACCTGGCACTGCATACCTGCCGGGGCGTCTTCGGCTGCAGCCACGGGCGCGGCTACGCCGACCAGAAGAAGGACGCCCGCAAGGAAGCCGTCAGCGACAGCATCAAGCTGGCGTTCGGCATCGGCTGCTACGGACGCAACGACAACATGGCTGCAATCTGTCTTGCCCTCAGCCGCACGTACAGCCCGCCGCCCGCCATCGCCGCCATCGCGTCCACGCGGCAAACGGCGGTGATTCGGCAGCGCATGGGCATACGCGTCGACGAAGCCGCCCGCTGGGCTCTCGGCTACGACAGCCTGGAAGACGGCATGGTCTTCCTCGGCCTCGAAGCCTACAACCACCCTCGCACTATAGAGCTGACTTTCAGGCTCCTCGACGCCTACCGCTGGTGGGACAACGACTACTTCGCGCCGTTCAGGCGGCACCGCAACCTTATAGGCATCGCGCGAAAGCTGGGACTGATGCCGCTGGTCGCCCGAGCCTTCGATTGGGACATCAACCGCAACGCGCGCGAGGAGGTTGACCTGTACACCTACCGGACGCCCGATTACAGCCTGTCGTCGGCCCAGGACTGGTGCTTCCGTCGGGGAGGCGACCAGCAGTCGCTATGGCAGGCGACGCTGGGAGCCGGCGCCGTATGCTTCACGACCCACCCCGGGGGAAAAGGCGAGCGTTCGCCGGGCTACTGGACCGGTTCGGGCAGCCTGCCGCGCGTCGCGCAGCACAGAAACGTACTCTTCGCGCTGTACGATATCGTCGCCCGCCCGGGCCTCTACCACACCGACCGCCTGCTGTTCACCCACGCGTGGTTCCCGAAAGAAAGCTTCGACGAGACAACGGAGTCCGGCCCCTGGTATTTCGCGCGCCGGGGCAAGGCCTACATCGCTCTCGCCTCCGGACGCCCGGCGAGGTGGCAACGCGACGACGGACAAGCCGGCGCCCCGAACGAGCTCGTAGCGCACGGCCGAAAAAACGCATGGGTCTGCCGCCTGGGCCGCGAGGCCGAAGACGGAAGCTTCGCCGGCTTCGTACGGGCTATCGCAGCCTCGCCCCTTGACTTCATCGATCAAAACGTCCACTTCAGGGATCCCTCCCACGGCCAGCTCGAGTTCGGCCCGCACGGCCCCCTGCTCGTCGCCGGGCGGGAGCAGGAACTGCACGGCTACCCGCGCTACGACTCGCCGTGGGGAACGGCCCCGTTCCCGGCAGG
>CAZKJA010000307.1:0-5007 GCA_964552925.1 uncultured Treponemataceae bacterium | reverse complement strand
CAGCGCGAGACTCGTAGCGCTGCAGGGTCCGGGGTATCCCCGGGGTATACAGGCGCCATGGTTGCCGCAGCCAGCGGTAGCTGGCACTACGATTTTTATTCCTTTAGGCACCGGCCCGAAGGGACGGTTGGCGCTGTAAGGGGACGAGGCGGGTTTTTGCCGAGGACACGAGGTTCGAGGGAAAAACCGAATCCCCCTCTCTCCGTCGTGCATGCTCGAGCGCTGGTAGCCAGGCCCTACGCTAGCGTCGGCCGCTGAACTCCGCCAGGTCCGGAAGGAAGCAACGGCAGGCGGATGGGCGTTGTGCCGTAGTCAGCCTGGCTACGAACGCTCGAGCTTTTTCTTTCATATTGCTATCGTCCTGCCTCCATGCTATCCTCCCGAAATGCCTTACGAGATAACCGCCACCCGCAAGAGGCCCCAGACTTTCGATGATCTGGCCGGTCAGGACTTCGTGTCCGCGACGCTCCGAGCTTCCATCGCCAGCGGCAGGATCGCGCATGCATACCTTTTTTCGGGGCCACGGGGATGCGGCAAGACCAGCACCGCGAGGATACTCGCGCGTTCGCTCAATTGCGAGAAAGGGCCTACCGCGACGCCGTGCGGTGTCTGCGAATCGTGCAAGGCAATCACCCGGGGAGGTTCGCTCGATGTCATCGAGATCGACGGCGCCTCGAATACCTCGGTCGACAACGTGCGGCAGATCAAGGACGAGGTGCTTTTCCCTCCCAACTTCTCGAAATACAAAATCTACATAATCGATGAAGTGCACATGCTCTCGAACAGCGCGTTCAACGCATTGCTCAAGACCATCGAGGAGCCCCCGCCCTACATCGTTTTCATCTTTGCGACGACCGAGCTTCACAAGGTACCCGCGACTATAAAAAGCCGTTGCCAGCAATACAGCTTCAGGTTGATCCCGATAGACATCCTTCGCGAACGCCTGCGGAGCGCGGCGGCGGATCTTGGCGTCGAGGCGGACGACGAGGCCCTGATGTGGATCGCCACCGAGGCGACCGGGTCATTGCGCGACGCGTACACCTTGTTCGACCAGGTTGCGGCGTTCTCCGACGGCCGGATTACCGAAGCCGGCATCCGCGACAAACTTGGGCTGGTCGGCAGCGAACGGATGGGAGCCTTGTTGAGCTTCTGCGCTTCCGCTGACCGCAAGGGAGCCCTCGAGCTGATGGATTCGATTCTGGAAGCCGGGGTCTCTGTCGAGCAGTTCGTCTCCGATGCGATTTCATATTGTCGTTCTCTTCTGATGATAGCCGGCGGGGTCGAGAAAGAGAGCCTGCTCGGCGCGGGCCGCTCGGCTTTTCCTGACACCTTGGTCCAGACCCTCGAAGCGCCGATGCTCGAGCGGATGCTGGCGACGCTTTTCGACCTGTATCGGGACATGCGCTACAGCATCAATCCTCGCTGGGAGGTCGAACTCGTCGTGTCCCGCATCTGCTCGATACGGGATTATATTCCTCCGGCCGCGCTGTCGCGCACGGTACGGGCTCTCAAGGCGGCGATGGTCGGGGGCAAGGCTCCGGGTGCGGTCCAATTGGGCGCGGCTCTGAGCCTTGGGTCCGGCGCGATTGCAGCCGGGTCGACTTCTGATGCTTCCTCTCCCCAGGGCCCGGCGCCGAAGGCTGATCCGATCGAGGAAGCCGAGGACGGAAAACCAGTCCAGCGCTCGGAGCAGGCGATTGAAGGCGATGGAGCCATCGATTTGATCGCGCTCAGGGCATCGCTTCTAGCCGCGATGGGCAAGAACCGCGTGGTATTGTCAGCCTGCATCGAGCGCTCCGGATCCTGGTTTGTAGACGGCGAGAAGCTGGTTATGCTATGTGCCAACGGGTACGATGCCGGAGCCATGCTTGCCGAGGCTCCGCTTTTGGCGAAGAAGGTGCTGGACATCTGTGGCCGGTCTTTAAGGATCGAGCCGAGGGCCGCGGAACCGGCGCCGCAGCAGGCAACCGAACCAGCGGGCGGGGAAGACGCGGATTCTGACGACGGGGACGAGGGGCCGGCGGATCCAGTGGCGATAGTGGAACGGGTTTTCCGCGGTCGACGCGTCGATGCAGGGCGTCCTGCCACGGCGCACGCACGCCCTACGGGCGGCAACGAAGAAGAAAGCTGAATGGAGCCGACGATGGACCTCAATGACATGATGAAGATGCTCAAGGATCCGCAGGCCTTGCAGAAGCAGGCCATGGAAGCGCAGGCGAGGATGGCCTCCATCAGCGTGGTCGGTTCATCCGGCGGAGGTTTGGTGAAGATAACCATGAGCGGGGCGATGGATCTGCTCGCAATTGAAATTTCCCCTGATGTCATCGATCCGGCGGACCGCGGGATGCTGCAGGATCTAATCAAGGCGGCGCACAACGACGCTGTACACAGGGCCCGGGAAGCCTTGCAGGCGGATGTCGTCCGCTCCATGGGAAAGTTGCCGGGGCTCGGAGGGTGAAAGCCCTCGAGGATCTTGTCGCCATCCTCGCGCGCCTGCCGGGAATCGGCCGCAAGAGCGCCGCGAGGATCGCCTTCCATATCCTCAAGGCGGACGACGCGTACGTCGCGACATTGATGGACCGCATCGGCTCGCTCAAGTCGAGCGTGCGGTTCTGTTCGGTTTGCGGATCGTATACGGAGGAAGATCCCTGTCCGGTCTGTTCGTCGCCTATGCGGGACAAGGCTTTGATCTGCGTCGTCGAACAGGCGCAGGACGTGATGACGATAGAGGCGTCGAGGGAATACCGGGGCGTCTACCACGTGCTCGGCGCGCTCATCGCCCCGTTGGACGGGATCGGCCCCGACGCGCTGCGGCTGGACCGTCTTGTCGACCGCGTGCGCGGACAAGGCGTCCAGGAAGTCGTGGTCGCAACAAACCCGACGGTCGAGGGCGACACGACGGCTTTGTATATCAAGAAGGTGCTCGAGGGATCGGGTGCCCGCGTGACGCGACTGGCGACTGGCATCCCCGTGGGGGGGGACCTCGAATACGCGGACAGGCTGACGCTCGCGCGCTCGTTCAGGGGCAGGGTCATCCTGTGACCGTCTCCGTGGTCGCCTAGGCCTCTATCTTCCGGTAGCACGCCTCGATTATCTGCTCGAGGTCGCGCAATTCAAACCCCAATTCGAGAATCCTGGTACGATGTTCCGACGATGCCCAATCCAGATACGCGTTCGAGTAATTGCGCTCGATGAAATCGAAGACGATATTCTCCGCCTTGTTCGTGTCGTCGTTGAACACCCCTCCCGGTTTGGAGCGGTTCTTGAGCAATGCGGACCTGATGTGTCCCCTGACGCTCGAAAGGAAGATATCCTTGTACACGTCATACGCCCTGCCCGACAGTTTTTTGATGCTGTCGCTTATTGACTTCGTAGACTGATTTCCTGGCGCTTGCGCAACAGGTTTCCTCGGCGTCGCGGACACGAGGGTCAGGATTCTCGGTGCGACGGTCAGGATTCTCGGTGCGACGGTCTTTGGAGGCGTCTTTTTCGATACCGGTACGGATTTGACGGCGGGTGCCTCGAGCCTGCCCCTTGTCCTGCCTTTGCCGGGGGAATCGATCCTGATGATCGATGGTGCAGGTGCCATGACGGCCTGGCTTTGTCCGTACAGGCTTGCCTTGATCTTGCGCCATGCGGCCTGCATGTACAGGTCGCCCTGGACCGTGTAGCAGTAACGCGTCGCGATGATTGTGGCGACTGTCGTAAGCACGTCATCGTCAGGATACTTGCGGTGGCGTCCTGTCTTGATCGCCTTGAACACGCTGAAATGCCTGGTATCGTATTTTCTGGAATAGAGCCATACGATCCGCTCGAAAGCCTGGTCGTCGATCCTGAGCCAGTACTTGTAGCAGAAGGCCAGCACCTTGTCCTCGTCGCGTTCGAGCCCTTGGGGTATCTCTATGCGGCGAACATCAGCCTGGTCGAATTCTATCTTTGCAAGGTCGAAGAAGTTTTTCCGATCCTTTTCGCGTTCCTGGGCACGTCTGGTTTCCTCCGACTCGCGGCTCGCGGACACGAAATCCATGGGAGTTTCCTCTTCGATCCGAGCCTGGTCGTAGAACTCACCAAGGAGGAACGACGCCTTGTCCATTTCCGGTTTCCTGTAGCCCATCAATTTTGCGTAATCAGCGTGCGCCCAGACGAAGAGCCGCGCCGCCTCGGCGTCCTCGGGCAGGAGCCTCGCGATCCGCTCGACCGCCTTGAGCACCACGTAGGTGTCACGCATCGGCGCGTCGCGCAGTGGTTCGACCAAGGCGTCGACGTTGCGGCGTATGCGCGCGATAATCTCGTCCGCGCGCTCCATCAACAGGCCGCGGAGGAAATCGGGAAATTCAGCAGAACGGGTTCTGTACAGCCTGAGAAGTACCACGCGCTTCTCATCATCGGGATACCGTATCCGCAAGCGTCCCCTGTAAATGGCAAGCGCATCGAGCATCCTGCCTTCGGCTCGCAATTCGAAGTAGCGCTCGATATCCGGATCGCCTCCGTACCGCAGGTCGGGAAAGACGCGTTCTAGTACCTGCTCGCGTATGTCGCGTTCGTCGTGGTTCATGGTGTACATGCCGGGGAGATTATACGGTTGGCGCGCGTGCCGTTCAAGCTCGGTTCCCTGTACCAAAAAGAAAGGACCGCCCGGATGGGCGGTCCTCTTCACGTCCGCGTGGCCACGGCCTACTGGAGGAGCTGTAGAACCTGCTGGGTCTTCTGGTTGGCCTGGGCGAGCATCGCATTGCCGGCCTGCGCAAGGATCTGGTTCTTTGTGAACTCGACCATTTCGAAGGCCATGTCCGCGTCGCGTACGCGGCTCTCGGCGGCTTGGAGGTTTTCCGCGCCGATGTCGATTCCGCGAACCGCGTGCTCGAGCCTGTTCTGGTAGGCTCCCAGGTCTGCGCGCTGTTTATTCACTTGCTTGAGAGCCGAGTCGAGAACGCCGATGGCCCTGTTTGAACTGTCCGGGTTGGACAGTGTCAGGATGGAATTGTCTCCGACATTTTTGACGCCCAG
>CAZKJA010000306.1:0-5049 GCA_964552925.1 uncultured Treponemataceae bacterium | reverse complement strand
TGGAAGGAGTGTGGATTCCCGAGTTCCTTACCGAGCTACGCCTGGACCCTTCGGTCATGCCGACTGTCGTGGATCCGACCGCCATCGTAGGTCGCGTAGGGAGGCAGGGTGCCGTAGATAGCGGTATACCTGAGGGGGTACCAGTCATAGCCGGAACGACGGATACCGCTGCCGAGCTAGTCGGTTCGGGCGCCGTCATGGTGGGCACCGGTATCGTAAAGCTCGCGAGCGTCGGTCGCATCGCGATCGTTTCGGAGAAACCCCATTCGCATCCTACGGTAATAAACTATCGTCATGTATTGCCGGGCCTCTGGTATCCGGGAACCGCATGCAAACACGCGGCATCGGCCTACCGTTGGCTTCGAGACCTCTTGTGGACCGAAGAAGGAAGGAGCGATCCCGGCGTATTTGAGAAAATGAATATGGATGCCGGGCATGTTCAGCCAGGCTGTGATGGGCTCCTTTTCCATCCCCATCTCACCGGCGAATGGGCGCCGCACTTCAATGACAGCGTCCGGGGATCGTTCACCGGAATATCGATGGCTCATGGCAGGGCTCATATCACCCGTGCGGTCCTCGAGGGCGTCGCTTTCGCCCTTCGCGACGCCCTCGAACATATTGAAGCGCAGGGTCTTAAGTCCCAAGAATTCTCGCTCATCGGTCAGGGGGCGCGCGGGAAGCTATGGCGACGCATCATCGCCTCGACCTTGAATCGACCTTTGGTTCTCCCGACCAACCGGGATGCCGTCTATGGCGCCGCCCTGGTAACTGCCATGGGACTCGGCTTCTTGTCCCAAACGCCGGGTGCGGTGCGATCGAAGCTGATAATCGAGGAAGTGATTGAGCCTGAGCCTGAGCTCGCTGAAACCTACGACTCATTGTTCAAGCGTTATCGGACGATCGATTCGGCTCTCATCCCGCATTTTGGAGGCGATACGTGAACCGCTATCTCGACAAGCAATTCGACAAGCAAGAACTCCTCGCGCGAATCGGAGACATCTCGCAACTCGCCGGCATTCAATCCTGCGTTTTCGATGACGGCAAGTCGCGAGGCGTCAGGGCTTTTCACGTTTCAAACGGCGGTGGATTGTCGTATTGGGTATTGCCTGGTCGAGGCATGGATCTCGGCCAGGTTTTTTATCGTGGTGTACCACTCACCTTTGCGAGTGGCACCGGAATAACATCACCTGCATATTATGAGGAACCAGGCCGGAAATGGCTGCGCAGTTTCTTCGGAGGATTCCTCACGACCTGCGGCCTTTCGAGCGCGGGAACCCCTAATTGCGATCGGGGCGAAGAACTCGGATTGAACGGCCGGGCCGCGAATGCGGATGCGGAAGACATCTCGATTCGTCAAGCATGGAAAGACGACCTTTATACGCTCGAGCTACGAGGCTCGATCCGAGAAGCGTCCTTTACCGGGGAGCATCTCGTATCAACAAGGACAATCTCAACGGAGTTCGGCTCCAAAACGATCACTATAAAGGATGTAGTTGAGAATCGCGGCTTCGAACCGACCCCTATTATGCTCATCTACCACATGAACTTCGGATTCCCGTTGTTGGCTCCCGGCGCCGAGGTTCTTTTACCCAGCCGGAAGGTGACGCCCTTCGATACCGGGTCAGCGGAAAAGCTGTCTGCCGGGTCCTGGTCCACTTTCGAGGAACCCGGCTTAGGAGCCGAACGGCTACTCGTCATGCATGATGTCGCATCCGATGCCGAAGGGCGCTCGTTCTATGCTCTATGGAACCCCGATATCGGCGACGGATCTCCGCTGGGAATCCGAATTGGCTACTCGACGATCGAGATGCCGGAGGCAACGCAACTCAAGCTCATGAGATCGGGCTGCTATATCACGACTTTTGAACCGGGAACAGTTACGCTTCACGGCAGGGCGGCGCTTCGCGAGGGTGGTCGGCTTCCCATGCTCCCCGGATTGGCATATCGCGAATTCTCGCTTGAGATCACTATCATGGACTCCTCGGCAGATTTCGAACGAGCCAAGACCGATCTAGAGAAGCTGCTTGGAGTCCCTTGAAATCCCTAAGGCCGAAAGAGGACGAACGCATTTTTCGTCATCAAGTCCTGCTGGACCGAGGCGGTCACGGCCTCCTGCCTGTCAAGGGTGGAGTGCAAATGAGATATGATCGGTTCTTGTGGACGGGATAGAAAACGGACGTTCACTTCCGGTAAGGTTTTGTCACCAAACAAAACTCGCCGAAAGGAGAACGTCCGTGCGACAGATCACTACCGAGACTCGGATCGAGGCAACACCCGAAACCATCGGGGTGTTGGAAACCGTAGTGCGTGAAGGAGCGAGGAAGATGCTTCAAGCCGCTTTGGAAGCGGAAATCGAGGAGCATATCGCGCGCTGCAAGGACTTGGTTGATGAATCCGGAAAGCGGGCAGTAGTCCGGAACGGATACCAACCGGAACGGACGATCCTTACCGGCGCAGGAGCGATACCGGTCAAGCGTCCTCGGGTGGATGATCGGCTTCTGGATGCTGCCGGGAAGGAAAGGTTCACGAGCCGGATACTGACGAAATTCATGAGGCGAGCCGCGAGCATCGATACCCTCATTCCGGTTCTCTACCTGAAAGGCATTTCGACGGACGACTTCCCCACTGCCCTGGAGGCCATCCTCGGCCCCCAGGCAAAGGGCTTGTCGGCGACGACTGTCGTACGCCTGAAGGATATCTGGACCGAGGAGCATACCGAGTGGTCCAAGCGGGATCTCTCGGAGAAGAAGTATGTCTACGTCTGGGCCGACAGCGTATACAGCAATACCCGTCTTGAAGATGAGCGCTCCTGCCTGCTGGTCATCATGGGAGCCGACTCCTTGGGCAACAAGGAGTTGATCGCTGTCTCCGATGGTTTCCGGGAAAGCACCCAGTCGTGGAAGGAGATCCTGCTGGACCTGAAGTCTCGCGGGTTACGGATCGACCCTGCGCTTGCCGTCTGTGACGGAGCCATGGGCTTCCAGGCGGCTGCCGCGGAGGTGTGGCCCAGCACCCGGATCCAGCGGTGCTGGTTTCATAAGTCCGGCAACATCCTCGACAAACTCCCGTCGTCCATCCAGGCAAAGGCGAAGGGCATGATCCATGATATGTATCTCGCCGCTACCCGCGAGGATGCGTTGAAGGCGTACGAATTGTTCCTCGCATCCTTCAGGGACAAGTATCCGAAGGCGGTGGAGTGCCTGACCAAGAACAAGGACGACCTCTTCGCGTTCTACGATTACCCTGCTGCCCATTGGATTCATTTGCGGACCTCAAATCCCATTGAGTCCACATTCGCGACGGTTCGTTTGCGTCACCGCAGGACGAAGGGAAACGGGACACGGAAAGCGACTCTGGCGATGGTCTTCAACTTTTTAAGGGAAGCGGAAAAAGGCTGGAGGAAGCTGGACGGCTTCAAGCTGATCTCGCTCGTTGCGGCGGGAAAGAAATTCGTAAATGGGGAGCTCTTTGATGACGCGGCAGCCTGATTGTGAAATCGGTTCGTTTTCCCGTCCACAAAGATTGACAATATCTCATCTCCTTACCAGGTGCGGTTTAATCCTCGCTCCCTAAGGATGTTATTCACTGAGGCATGCCCGATACCCAATCGCTTTCCGAGCTTACGCATACTCCAGTGAGTAGCATTCACCGGTTTCTCATTACAAACTATCCGGCAAAGCTCGTTTTTTTTATTTCATCGGGTATCGGTGCTTTCCCAGGCAAACGTGTCTGGTCTTTTTGGAGGGATGCAATACCTCCCTCATTATAGCGATGCACTTACCGGCTTACCGTTACGACGTTTATCCATAAAAATGATGCGGTATCGATGGTTGATCTTCCTCATGTTCGATTAAGGACTGTTTGCAGCCTGATCGCGCATTTATGCTGCAGGTTTCCTGCTGCCAGAATCTTATACATAAGCGAAAGATCTTCGTCTATTGTTATTGGTAATACTACTCGTCCCATTTAAGAAGTATATCATATCTCCCCTACGCTGTCTGTTTTGGACGGAACACCAGGATACATGAATCCGTTCTCAATCCGCCTCGAAAATGCCCTGCTCAATACCTTCAACGGAGATATCCTCATCAAGGTCATCCCATCTGAGGGCGCTACCTTGGGCCCTGATTCTGACCTTTGCCAAAAGATCGTCCTCGGCATTGCTCAGTCGCATGAATTTTCGGGCAGGAAAAGACAGGACTCGGTCATCGTACAGCTCGACGTGTACAATCCGGTTTTCGACCCAGGCATTGATGGCGACCGGTTCAACTGTCAGAACCCTTTCATGTACCGTGGAACTCATGATATTTCTCCTTCAGAAAATCAAAATTATCACGAATCAGTCGCTCTATCGCTCGTAATTAGTGTGCAGGTATGCCTTTATTCTTAGCCAATACCACATGATCCAACCAGAACTTTACATCATTGTCATCAAGGTCGATATGAATATAAGGCGGTTCCCCTTTATCATTTGCGAAAAAGTAGAATCGATAGGCGCCGATGACAAGTACTGTTGGCACGGAACAAACCTCCGCCCTTATAACGAAAGAGATTCTTTAAATGACTCCAGCACCGTACGCAGTTGATTACCATGGAGGACATGAGGGTCAGACCCTGCAGGTCCCCCGATGCATCCTCGTGCTTATGCTCTTCTGGATCAAGCTCGATACCATCGGGATATATTCCAGTCATATTCTGCCCTTCTTCAAGGCTTTCGGGAGTTTTTAGAAAGGGGTGCCCGACAGCATGAGCTGCGCATGCTCGGGAAACGTCAGCCCCAGCAAGCCATCTATGCCCGTGCGCAGTTCCATGATCCTGGTTCGATGGTGCCATAGTCCACCGTAGCGCCACTGCCGACGATCCTTCACCTGATGCGCCTCCACCGGGTTGTCATCCACCTTATACTTCGTTCGAATCTGTATTGACGAAAGAGCTCATCATAACGGGACAGCATGGTGCATGCCAGGCGGCTAGGAACACAGGCTGGAGATGTACATCATCAGGCAGCGCTACCGGCTAGTTTGACTCCAATGCCAGTATCAAGCTGTC